>DAOVLD010000012.1 GCA_030631445.1 Bacteroidota bacterium | reverse complement strand
CATCGTTCTATCGTTCCATCGTTCCATCGTTTCATCGTTCCATCGTTTCATCGTTCCATCGTTCCATCGTTCCATCGTTCCATCGTTCCATCGTTCCATCGTTCCATCGTTCCATCGTTCCATCGTTCCATCGTTCCATCGTTCCATCGTTCCATCGTTCCATCGTTCTATCGTTCCATCGTTCCTTCGTCCTCTCGTTCTTCTCAGTCTTTCTCTTGTTCAAGATTCTTCAAAAATTGTTCCAGAGTGTATTCATCAGGGATTAGTACCTGTCTGGCCTTACTGCCTTCAAAAGGTCCGACGATTCTGGCTACTTCAAGCTGATCAATGATACGTCCGGCACGGTTATAGCCAATAGAAAGTTTTCGTTGTATTAATGAGGTTGATCCTTGTTGGTGCAGAACTACTAATCTTGCAGCTTCTTCAAAATATGAATCTCTTTTAGACAGATCCGTTTCACCTGGTTCATCGGACCTGTTATCTGTATATTCAGGAAGGATTAATGCAGTTGGATATCCTTTCTGAGAGCCGATATATTCTGTTATCTTATCAATTTCAGAAGTATCCAGGTAAGCACATTGGAGCCTGATTAAATCGCTTCCCGGTGACAGCAGCATATCTCCACGACCAATAAGTTGATTAGCTCCCGGGCTGTCCAGAATTGTTCTGGAATCAACCATTGATGTAACCCTGAATGCAATTCTTGCGGGGAAATTAGCTTTAATCACTCCGGTAATAATATTTGTAGTAGGTCTTTGAGTAGCAATAACCAGATGCAATCCCACAGCTCTTCCCATTTGAGCCAGACGGGCAAGCGGGTTTTCTATCTCTTTACCAGCCGTCATAATAAGATCGGCAAATTCATCAATAACCAGAACAAGATAAGGCAGATAACGATGGCCTTTCTCGGGGTTAAGTTTTCTGCTTTTAAATTTACTGTTATACTCCCGGATATTACGAACATGAGCAAGTTTAAGTAAATCATACCTGTTGTCCATTTCAATTGTAAGAGAATTCAGGGTATTAATTACTTTGTGTGTATCAGTAATAATTGGTTCTCCATCATCAGGAAGCTTTGCCAGGAAATGCCTTTCAATTTTTGAAAATAAAGTTAGTTCAACCTTTTTTGGATCGATCATAACAAATTTGATCTCGGAAGGATGTTTTTTATAAAGCAGGGAAGTAATTATAACGTTCAATCCAACTGATTTCCCCTGACCTGTTGCACCTGCTATCAACAGGTGAGGCATTCTGGTCAGATCAAAAACATATGATTCATTAGAAATAGTTTTACCAAGAGCTACACATAACTCAAATTCCGATTCCCTGAATTTTCTTGAATTGAGCATTGATTTCATTGAAACGATCTCAGGATTCAGGTTAGGAACTTCGATGCCAATAGTTCCTCTTCCGGGAATTGGAGCTATTATTCTGATTCCCAATGCGGAAAGACTGAGAGCTATATCGTCTTCCAGATTTCTGATTTTGGAAATACGGATGCCAGGAGCAGGAACAATTTCATACAAAGTTACTGTCGGACCGATGGTCGCTTTTATCTTGTCAATCTCAATGTTATAATTTCCAAGAGTTTCAACAATTTTATTTTTATTGCTGATGAGCTCTTCTTTTGTAACACGAGAATTCCCTGATTCATAATCTTTAAGTAGCTCAGTGCCTGGTATTTTATATGAAGGCAGATCAAGTGCAGGGTCGTATGGTTGAGAGGATATTTCTCCTGACCACTCATCTTCTGATGATTTGCGCTGTTCAATTGTTAATTCAATATCATCAGTTGTCTGTTTAATCTCCTTTTCGTTTTCATCCTGATCCTCATCAATATCTTTTGTTTGAAATGTGGTCAATTCATTTTTCTCTTTTCCAATATTATATTTGCTAAGTTTAGTTTTATAAGAATTCTTGTCACTAATTATGTCTGAAAAATCTGTGATTTCAGAATTTTCATCAGATACTTTTTCCTTTCTTTGGAAAAGGTACATAATACTACTAAATGAAAAAACAAGAAATGCTGTAAGCAGAAGCAATAATAAAAAACCGGTACCGGCTTTCCCAAGAAATGCATTAAACCAGTTACTTATAAGGAATCCGTGTCCGCCTCCTAATCCACTTCCGAGATAGCCCCCTGAGTCACTAAAAATGTAACTGAGGATAACCGAGAGCAGGATAATTGCAATAAGCCCTGTTTTAACTGTTTTCCATACAGGAAGAATTTTAAGATTAAGCATACGTAAGCCAATAAGTAACAGCAAAATGGGAATAAAAAAGGAAGCTATTCCAAACCATTTGTTAATAAGTAGATTTGAGAAATATGCACCGGTTTTGCCTGACCAGTTCAATACGCGGATTTCAGAACTGGAAAATGCTGATGACCATTCAAAACTCTGGTCGGTTTTCCAGGTAAAAAGGAATGAAATAAAGGCCAGGAAGAGAAAGAGAGCAAAGCCAATAAGAAAAAGACCAAACAATAATTTCACCCTGCTGTCTTTAATAATTTCAAACCTGTTTTTGTTTGATTTTACTTTAATCTTCTTTTTTGAGTTTCTTTCCCTTTTCATCCTTTAACAGGTTCTTTTTTTGATTCTATGTTTAATAGAATGTGCAAGCTTCAAGCTTTAAGTCGCAAGCTAAAAGCTAACAGTTAACAAGCCCAAAGATAAAAAAACTATTCCATGATTTTGTCAAGTACGGTGGTAATAAATTCTCCGGGTACTCTTTTGAAATTGGGCTTATTTTTGAATTCTTTTGAGGGAATTTGTTTGAAAGAAACATTTTTGGCAGTAAGTTTCATTTCAACTTTGCTAAGGTTTAAATAGAATTCCAGTAATACACCATCGATATCAATATAGGGATTTGAAGAATTAGGATTCTTAATGTGTATTTCATTGGTATAATAAACAGTGAATGATTTCATATCTGATGAAGGAAAGCTTATAATTGCAGGTTTACATTCAAAACCACAAATATTTTTCACTTCATTTCCATATTCGATTGTCATTTCGGGCATTTTACTGAATCCCGGGGATAATTCATTCATCTTACCCTGGTAATAATATCTTTTATCAAGTACCTGTAGATAGGTTAAATTCGATGAATTTCTATGATTTATAATGTTTATAATTTTAAAATAACCGAACATCCCACTAAGTTCGCTGAGATAATAACCATCTTTGAATTTAATAACCAGTTCTTTAGGTAATGACTGACTCGGTATGCTCTGAATTCTGTTATCAAGGTAGGATATTTTAAAAAGAATTTCCCCTTCTTCTCTTTCATTATGTTTACGGCATGAGTTTAAAAGAAGAAGAGATAACAGTAATACTGTTACAATAAACCTGTTGATTAAAAGTGGTGAATTATATGATCGTGCCAATTTGAAACTCAGTTTTTGAAAAGACCAAGATACAAATTTATTTAAGTTTTTACGATTTCAGTTAAAAAATACATTAACTAGTAATTCGTAACACGTAACTTATTGACACTGCAATACAATTCTTCTGTAGAAACAGCAGCAATTATGGCGTTAAATTATAAAAAATTGGTAATTTTGTATTTCCCTGGCAATAGAATTTAAATAATTGATTATGAACAAATTAGCTGTTGTTGCTTTAGGTGGAAATGCGCTTCTCAGGGGAGACCAGGCTGGTACTATTATTGAACAGGAACAAAATACGACTGATACGCTGGAGAACCTGATATATCTGTTAAAAGAGGGGTATGATCTTGTAATATCCCATGGTAACGGTCCACAGGTTGGTAATATACTAATGAGAAATGATGCTGGTGAACAAATGTATGGAATAGCTCAAATGCCTCTTGACATTTGTGTTGCTGATTCACAGGGGGGAATTGGATACATGATTGAAAGAGTGTTCAGGAATGTTATGAGGAAACATGGCATAAAGAAGAATGTTATAACAATTGTCACCCAGGTAATGATAGATAAAAATGATACAGCATTTCAGGATCCGCAGAAAAGAGTGGGGAAGATATATTCCAGGCAGGAAGCCGATGATCTTGCAGAGAAAAAGGGTTGGTTATTTAAGGAAGAAGTAAAAGCTGAAGGTGGATGGAGAAGGGTTGTTCCATCGCCCCATCCGGTTGGAATAATGAACGAAAATGTGATTGAAAAGCTTGCCAGGGAAGGAAATGTTGTAATTGCCGCTGGCGGGGGAGGAGTGCCTGTTTATATTGATGAGAAGAAAAATGTAAGACCGGTAGAAGCTGTAATAGATAAGGACCTGGCTTCTTCATTACTGGCAGCCAGGATCAAAGCGGATGAGTTTTATATTCTTACAGATGTTCCGTTTGTATATATAAACTATAAGAAGCCGAACCAGGAAATTAAAGAATTTCTGGATCATTCTGACACTGTCCACTATTTAAACGAAGGTATGTTCTCAAAGGGAAGTATGGCTCCTAAGATCATGGCCTGCCTTCAGTTTGTTGAAAAAGGTGGCTTGAAAAGCGTTATCACGGAAGCAACCAAGTTGGAAGACAGATCATACGGCACGAAAATTACTATGAAGTATGATAAATGAAGAAGAGTTGAGTAGTTGAGTAAGTTGAGTGGGTGAGTAGGAAGAGAAGAGGGGAAAAGGGAGAAAAAAGGAAGAAGGAAGAAAGAGATGAACGCAAAGAACTGAGCCTTGAACTTTGAACCTTGAATTCTTCCTCTTTGAACTTTAAGCTTTATAACTTTATAACTTTAAACTCTTTACTCTTGAACCAGCAACAATTTCTTAATTCTAAACTCATAAACTTATTAAACTTATAAACAGGAAAAAAATATGGCTCACAATTTTAAAAACAGAAATTTCCTTAAGTTACTGGATTTTGCTCCAAATGAAATTTCACACCTGCTTGATCTCTCATTTGAGTTGAAACGAACAAAATATGCAGGAACCGAGCAACAGCATTTGAAAGGTAAGAATATCGCTTTGATATTTGAAAAATCATCAACTCGTACAAGGTGTGCATTTGAGGTTGCCGCATTAGATCAGGGTGCTCATGTAACTTATCTCGGTCCATCTGGTTCACAGATAGGTTACAAAGAGTCGATGAAAGACACTGCACGTGTACTTGGGCGAATGTATGATGGTATTGAATATCGTGGATTCGGTCAGGATATGGTTGAAACTCTGGGTAAATATGCGGGTGTGCCGGTTTGGAACGGGCTAACAAATGAATTCCATCCTACCCAGATACTTGCTGACTTCATGACAATGCTGGAGCATACTGATAAAAATTTAAACAAGATCAGCTTTTGCTATTTGGGTGATGCAAGAAACAATGTAGGTAATTCACTGATGGTTGGTGCTGCAAAAATGGGTATGGACTTCCGGGCTGCTACTCCCGAAGATTATCAGCCCAATGATGATTTGGTGAATACCTGCATGAAAATTGCAAAAGATACCGGTGCCGGCATAACCATTACAGATAATGTTGAAACTGCTGTAAATGGAGCAGATTTTCTCTATACGGATGTTTGGGTCTCAATGGGTGAACCCGATTCAGTCTGGGAGGAAAGAATACAATTGCTTAAACCATACCAGATTAATGAGAATGTTTTAGAATTAACCTCTAATTCTAAGGTTAAGGTACTGCATTGCTTGCCTGCTTTTCATAACAGGGAGACAAAAGTAGGAGAGGAAATATTTCAGAAGTTTGGGCTTGATGCAATGGAAGTAACTGAAGATGTTTTTGAATCAGATGCTTCTGTTGTTTTTGATGAAGCTGAAAACAGGTTGCATACAATTAAAGCAATAATGGTGGCAACATTAGGCCAATAGTCTGTTTAGTCTGACGTATTCATAAATATTATCATTTTTCCTACGTCAGCAGAAAAATTACCTCCGGTGAGCTCGCAAGCTCGGTTCATAGAATTCATGAATTTTTCAGGTTAGTGCCTTGCAATTCAAATTCTGTTAAATTTTGGCAGAAAACAGTAAATATTAAATTCCAAAAAACAAATAAAATCTGAATTTAATTACGTTATTAATAACGTTATTAATAACGTAATTAATAACGTAATTAATTTTAAAAAAGCTCTTTGAAGAAGTAATAGGTCATTATTCCTGAAGCTATAAGTTTAATACCAGTACCAAGTAAAAAGCCAAACAAAGAACCGAGACCTGCCCTGAATGATTTGCTGAATTCTTTTCCACGTGCTACTTCAGCAATAATAGCACCTGCCAGAGGCCCAATAATAATACCTATGGGAGGGAAAAAGAAAATACCAACTATAAGTCCTAAAGTTGCACCCCACACTCCGGCTTTTGAACCTCCGAATTTCTTAGTGCCCCAAATAGGTACTATATAATCTATTATTGTTACTACAACAGCAACAACTCCCATTAATAGCAGGAAATTTGATGTAAAATCCCTGAACCCGGTAAAGTGAAGGAATAATAGTCCGATAAAGCTTAGCGGCGGACCTGGTATTATCGGGAAGATGCATCCGAGAAGTCCAACTATAATAAAAATGATCCCTATTGCTACAAGAATATAATCAACCATATTTGCTTATAATTTTAATTCATCAGGATAAGATATAGTAATATAGTAATAGTGGAATAATGGAATAATGGAAAAATGGAATACTGTCTGCCTGCCGGCAAGGCAGGGAATATTGGGATAAGGATGAAGATTCATTATCATTTTTATTTTAAAATATTTGTTTGCAAAGCTATGTTCTTATTTAGCCGACAGAGGCTTGAAAGAAGATAGAATATCCTTTTTTACATAACAGGCTGTGCATGAATTGCAACAACCGGGATTGGCTTGATCTTGCTTATTGGGCAGGAACAAGCTTATAGTATGAAAAAGAGTATATGCTATTGATAACCCGATTATCAGATATGTTATTATTTCTTGTATCATGCTTTAAAGTAAAAATTAAAAATTAAAGATTAAAAATTAAAAAGTAAGCGTTGAACTTTACAAACTTTCAACTTTCAACTTTCCACTCTTCCCTTCCTAAACAAACAGGCTTCCAACCTGATAAACCATAAAAGAGAGTATCCACGCAAGACTTGTTGTATATACAATACTAAAAACTGCCCATTTCCAGCTACCTGATTCCTTTTTTATTGCTGCAATAACTGCAACACATGGAAAATAGACCAGGATAAATATTAAGAATGCTAAAGCTATAAGAGGATTGAAAACAGGGTCACCTTTTCTTTCGCCTTCACTATAGCGAATTTCTTTAATTCTTTGTACCAGGGTTTCGGAAGCACCATCCGAATCAATTCCTGCCTGATAAAGGACTGCCATTGTACTAACGACAATTTCTTTTGCAGCGATCCCGGAGAGAAGACAGACCCCCATTCTCCAGTCAAATCCTAATGGTTTAATAACCGGTTCAATGAAATACCCGATTTGTCCGATATATGATTTTTCCTGATGTTCTGCTTGTTGCCGGAGTTGTAATGTTTTGATTTTACTGTTTTTTTGCAGTTCAAGTTTTTCTAAGGCTCTAGTTTCAGTGTTGGAAATCAATGCTTTTTCCTTTTCAGCTTGCTTAATAGTTTCTTCAATCATATTATTATAATCAATTGAATAGGATACATTCCTTGGGTAGTATCCAAGTGCCCATATTAATATTGAAGCTACAAGTATCACTCCCCCCATTTTTCTTAAATATTGAAATCCTTTATTCCACATATGTTTCAGAGTTGACTTCATAGTTGGCATTCTATAGGGTGGGAGTTCCATTACGAAAGGCACCTCCTCGGTTCTGAAAAATATTTTTTTCAGGATAACTGCAACAACTGCAGCCAGGATAACTCCGGTAAAATACATCATAAACAGAATAATACCCGGGTTTTTAGGAAAAAATGCACCAATCAGGAGAATATAAATGGGAAGTCGTGCACTGCATGACATAAATGGGTTGATAAGAATAGTGAGCAGCCTGTTATTACGATTTTCGATTGTACGTGTAGCCATTATAGCAGGTACATTGCATCCAAATCCCATGATAAGCGGAATAAACGATTGCCCATGCAGTCCGATCTTATGCATTACTTTGTCCATAATAAAAGCAGCCCTTGCCATATAGCCTGTATCTTCCATAAGTGATATGAAGAAGAAAAGGATCAGGATATTAGGCAAGAACACGATAACACTTCCGACACCGCTTACAATACCATCTGCCAGAAGGGCTTTTAATGGTCCGTCAGGCATAACTCCGTTCAACCAGCCGGAGAGCCAGCCAATTATTATTTCCAGCCATTGCATTGGAAACTTTCCCAGCTCGAATGTGGAAAAGAACATAATGAACATAGCGATGAAAAAGATAGGGAATCCGAACAGCTTATGAGTTATAAAATCATCAATTCGCTTTGTAACGTTTCTTTCAACTGTCCCGTTTTTATAAGTTTCTTTTAGTGCACCGGCAATAAACCCATACCTTGCATCAGTAATAAGTGTCTCTGTATCTTCTTTGTATTGGTTTTCAAGACTGGATATTTCTTTTTTTGTAGTATCATTGATCTTTTTGTAGTTGGGCCATCTGGAAAGGGAGAAATGAACAGCCTTATCTTTTTCAACCAGTTTAATTGCATAGAATCGTGAGGATACTTTATCTGTCAGTGTCTTATTTTCCCAGATAATATCCTGCAATATTTTAAGAGAATCTTCGACCGGTTTTTCGTATTTAATATGTACATGTCTCAAATCAGGATCCCGGTCTTCATAAACATCAATTACTTTATCAAAGAGTTGCTTTATCCCTGATCCCTTTGAACTAATTGTAGGTATAATGGGGATACCTATCATTTTCCCAAGAGAATTGTAATCGAAGTGGTCGCCCCGCTTAAGGTGTTCATCATACATGTTTAGTGCCATAACAACACGTATATCCATGTCTATCAGCTGAGTAGTAAGAAACAGGTTCCTTTCAAGGTTAGATGCATCAACCACATTGATCACTACGTCCGGCATCTTTCCGAAAATGTGTTTCCTGACAAAGATCTCTTCAGGTGAATAAGCTGATAAAGAATATGTTCCGGGAAGATCAATAAGTTCAAAAGTATAGTCGCCCCGTTTGAAAGTAGCAATTTTTGAATCAATTGTAACTCCGCCATAATTTCCGACATGCTCGCGTGAGTGGGAAGCATGATTGAACAGAGTGGTCTTTCCGCAGTTGGGGTTTCCAACAAGGGCTACATTTATATGTTTACCTTTTACTCTGGCAGTACGTACAAAAGATTCTTCAGTTTCTGTTCCATTGAAATTTTTAATTCCATTTTTTTGTGCTTCTTCAATTGTAACAATCTCAATAAGTTGTGCTTCGCTACGCCTCAGGGAAACCTCATATGACATTATGGAATACTGGATAGGATCTTGCAGTGGGGCATTTTTAATAACCTTTATTTTTTTCCCTTTAACGAATCCCATTTCCATTATCCTTTTCCTGAACGCACCCCGCCCTCTCACTTTTGTGATTATTCCTTCTTCATTATTATTTAGTTGTGATAAATTCATTTCAAGAACCGGCGGTGTTGCCTGCCGGTCAGTTTATTTTTCATTTTGCAAACGTACTATTAATAATGCTTCTAAACAATACCATATAGTAGTATTTTAGAGCATCAGATAATGTATTTGTTATTATTTCATTGTAACAAGATAAAAGACAAAAGCTTGCCACGTGAAATGCGACGCTTGCCCTGCCTGCCCCGTAAGGAAGAATGACTGTATCGGGGTTCACCCTGTGAAACAGCAACTTCGTTGCTCCCAGCTTTGCTGGGGTTTCACAGGGTAAAATTTGAGGCACGAAAATATTTCACCAGGGAAGGAGCATATTTCACTATGGTTTAAAGACAAAAGTCGCCCTCCGGTCCCTTCAATCTTCATTTTGCACCAAGCCATATGCTCTTTGCTCTTTATTTTTTACTTTTGCTTTAGATTAAACAAAGAGATCAAAAAAAGAAGAAACAATGGAACCTTTAGTAAATATTGCTGTACAGTTATTACCTCTTAACTATGAAGGGGAGGCATATGCCATTATTGATAAAGCTATATTGGAAATCAAGAAGTCAGGACTCTCATATCGTGTTTGTCCTTTTGAAACTGTTATTGAAGGAGAGTATAAAGAAATAATGGAAGTGATAGAGAGAGTGCAACAAGCATGTTTTGATAATGGAGGAGAGGAATTAATTTTGAATATAAAGATCCATCGTAACAAACTGAAGGATATTACAATTGGGGAAAAAATGGACAAGTATGATAATAATCATATATCCGGATCAAACACATAAACAATTAAAAACCAAACTATTTAAGCTAACTTAGTCTCCCCGCGTTAGCGGTTTTTATGTGTTATGATAAGGGGAAAAACAGGTCAATGGCCGGTTTTCTTGTAATTATTATTCTTTTTTTTCCTCCAGATCCTCAAACTCTACATTGGTATAATCGTTCGAGATAGTCTTATCCTTAGCATTGGTTTCTGTATTTTCATCCTCTGCCACCACAATGTTTGGTTGTTTTTCCTTAATAAAACCAAGAGTAGAAACTAGTGCATCTGAGAATTTATCAAAGTCTTCTTTATACAGAAAAACCTTGTGTTTCTCATAGAAAAAATTACCTTCTCTGTTAAATCTTTTTTTACTTTCGGTAATTGTCAGGTAATACTCATCCTTTCTGGTTGCTTTGACATCAAAAAAATAAGTCCTTCGCCCGGCTCGTACTACTTCCGAGAAAATTTCTTCCCGATTGCTGTTTTTTTGATCATCATTATTCTCAACTTGTTCATCCTTTTTTTCTTGTCCGTCTTCCATCATTAAGAAATTTTTGAGTTATAGTTAATTAATCAATGCCCAAATGTAAAAAATATTTTATGAAACAAGCATGTTAAAAATAATTATTTAATTAACACACAAAGGAATAATTATTTTTGACATGCGGTTCCATCTGACATCTTAAATTAAATATAAACAGATGAAATCCCATTATTATCAGGAAACAGTTCGGAGAGAAATTTATGGCTGAATAGTTCATTTTGGAGTGAATAATTATTTTTATCATAAAAATTGGATTAAATTTGCACAGTTTTTATTAAGTGGTTCTTTAGACATGATTAGCAGAAGGTTATTGAGAATTAAGACATTACAGGCACTTTATGCCCATTATAAATCAGAGGGCAAAACAATTAGTCAATCAGAAAAGGATCTGTTTTTCAGTATTGAAAAAACTTATGACCTTTATTACTTGCTACACCTGTTGATCATTGATATCAGGGATGCTGCTATTAAAAAAATTGAATTAGCAAAGCATAAACAGATACCTGAGCATGATGATCTTTATCCAAATATCCGCTTTATCGAAAATAAACTTATCCTGCAATTTCAGGAAAATTACAGGTTACATAAATATATAAATAACAGGAAGCTTTCCTGGGTGAACTATCCTGAACTGGTTAAGAATTTGTTAAGTATGTTAGTAGGCTCCGAAGAGTATAAAACATATATGGAAGCGGAGAATAATGATTATGAGGCAGATAAGAAAATTGTCATTGATTTTCTTGCTTGCTATGTGGCTGATTATGAAGATCTTCATCAGGCAATAGAGGAACAAAGTATTTTCTGGAATGATGATATTGAATTTATTGCAAGTATGTTGATTAAGACCATAAAGAAATACAGATCAAATCAAAAGTACAATGGACCGGTATTTGAATTGTATAAGAAGGAGGAGGACAGGAAATTTGTGAAGGATCTGTTTCGTAAAAGTATACTTAAAGAAACAGATTATAGAAACCTAATAGATAAATATACAATTAACTGGGAAATTGACCGGATTGCATTTATGGATATTCTGGTAATGCAACTAGCTATTTCTGAAATGATTGGGTTCCCTGAAATTCCTGTCAAAGTGAGTCTGAATGAATACCTGGAAATCGCAAAATTTTATTGTACAGAACGAAGCAGTAATTTTATAAATGGTATACTTGACAAGATTGTGCACGACCTTAGACGTGATAAAGTAATTATTAAAAGAGGCAAGGGCTTAATAGGTGATAATTCTATTAATTAAAGCCCGTCTATAAAGTCCGAAAGCTTAAGTAAATATTAAAAATTACAAAAAACAAGCACCAAATAACAAATAAATTACAAATGACAAACACCAAAATACAAATAAATCACAAATTCTAATAACTCAAAAATCAAACAAATTCTTATATATATGCTGTTTGGATTTTGTTTTTTCAAACATTGGATATTATTTGTTTTTTGTTATTTGATTATTGGATTTTGCTATTTGCTTTTTGGTACTCTAGTTCAAAATTTGTTTGACTTTATGGACAACACTAAATCAATAGCTTTTTTGGTCTTGTATAAAATTTGTTATTAATTTGCACGAGCATTTTTTTGAAATTTAAATAATAATAAAAAATTTAGTGATGAGCAATTTACTCTATGTTTTACTAATGGCTCCTAGAACTGAGGACCAGAATCCATTAATGACATTTTTACCCTTAATTTTGATTATTGTAGTTTTTTATTTTTTCATGATCAGACCACAGGTTAATAAGCAGAAGGATCTGAGAAAATACAGGGAGTCGCTTAAGAAAGGTGATAAGATAGTTACTACAGGTGGTATTTATGGTAAGGTTGTTGATATTAAAGATAATGTCGTTGTTATTGATGTTGGCGAACAGGTACGACTCAAAGTAGATAAAAGTGCTGTGCTTAAGGATGCCGCTGATCTGGCTACTAAAAAGTAATATAAACGTTTAGGGTTATATTGTATCTGAAAAAATAAACTCAAAACTTTAACCAGGAATTGAAGACCAGTATATTAAAGAATGCCAAGGATCAATTGTACCGGGTTAAGTTCAGACTTGACAGGAGGGGTCTGGTATTTCTCTTTTTTCTGGTTTTGTCAACAATGTTTTGGTTTCTGAATGAATTGAGTAAAGATACTACTACACTTATTACATACCCTGTTAAATACAATAATATTCCAGGAAACAAGGTGCTTGTAAGAGAATTACCAGGTGAGTTTAATCTTCTGGTTAAAGCCCCGGGATTTTCACTTTTAAAGCGTAAACTGGCGGGAAGACTTACACCCATAGTATTTGATATCAGTCATTATTCTTATAATATATTTTCCGATGGCAGTACTTCAAAATTTTTTATTTTAACATCCAGTTCACTTGCAAGGGTTAACCAGCAATTCGGTTCTGATCTTAAGGTGCTTGATATTTCTCCTGATACTCTGATATTTGAATTTGATGAGCGTGTACATAAAAAAGTACCTGTTAAAATTAATACTGATGTTAAATTCGGACAGCAATATATGATAGGAGGGAAAATTACTTCTCAACCAGATAGTGTAATAATATCCGGACCGGGTGTTGTTATTGATACAGTAGAATGGGTAGAAACACAGTATCAGAAGTTTACTTCGGTTGACCAGGATATTAGAAAGAACATTGGTTTAATTCCAATTGAAAATGTTGATCTTGCAATCAGGAAAGTTATTGTAAAAGTACCGGTTGAACGTTTCACTGAAGCCAGATTTACCGTCCCTGTGAATGTAGTTAATATTCCGGATACCCTTGAATTAAAGACATTCCCGGGTTCAATTAATGTTACTTGCAGGGTTCCGTTAAGCGACTATGATAAGCTGACTGTTAATCATTTTAGGGCAATAGTTGACTATTCAGTTGTTAAAGGTAACTATTCTAATAAGCTTAAAATTCGGTTAACCAGTGCACCGGAATATGTTAGTAATATCCAGATTTATCCGATAAGTGTTGAGTTTATTGTGGAGAAAAAATGAAAAAAGTTGGAGTAACAGGTGGTATTGGTAGCGGAAAATCTTTAGTATGTAAAATTTTCCGTTGTCTCAATGTGCCCGTGTTCTCTGCAGATGATGAAGCTAAGGTCCTTCTGGAAACTGATCCTGAAATTAGATTGGCTCTTACCGGATTTTTTGGAGAAAAACTTTACTTATCAGGTAAACTTAATAAGCAAATGCTGGCTTGTTTTATTTTCAACGACAGAAAGAATATGGATAAAGTGAATAAAGCTGTTCATCCTGCTGTTATTGAGCGATTTACAAAATGGTTTACCTGTCAGACAAAAGCGGCTTATGTTATTATGGAAGCAGCAATACTTTTTGAGACAGGTGCTGAACGTTTTCTTGATAAGGTGATAAATATTACTGCTCCTGAAGAAATAAGGATTGAACGTGTTTGTAAGCGCGATGGTGTTAGTAAAGAAAAGGTGATTGAACGGATGAATAATCAGTTAACTGAAAAAGAAAGAAAAGAGAAGGCGGATATTAATCTGGTGAATGATGGAAAGATGATGTTACTTCCCCGAGTACTTGAAATACATAAGCTTCTTTCAGGTAACGTATAACTATTTGGAAAAATGGAAAAATGGAAGAACCTTAAACCAACATTCCAACATTCCAGGAAATCTGTGTATTATCATGAAGAACGTGTTTAATTAGGATCTGGCAATAAACTTTTTACAACATTGATTTATTATGGGAAAATTTACTAAATGGATTGCAGGTGGACTTGGATGGGCGTTTTTTGGGCCTATTGGCGGATTGCTTGGCTTTGCAATCGGGTCGATGATGGATAGCCAGACCCAACAACCAATATCAGGTCAGCAACAAAAAACTACAACAGGTGCTTATGCTATGAGTCTTCTTGTACTTGTGGCTGCTGTAATGCGTGCGGATGGGAAAGTTGTTCGTGCTGAACTTGATTACGTTAAACAATATTTTGTGAAGACATTTGGACAGGAGTCTGCAAGGGAAGGTATCAGGATACTGGGCGATTTGCTTAAACAGAATATACCACTTAGAGATGTTACTTTGCAAATAAAACAAAATCTGGATTACTCTTCACGTTTACAGTTGCTTCATTTTCTTTTTGGTATTTCAAGTGCTGATGGAATAGTACACCCAAATGAAATTAAGGTAATAGAACAGATTGCTTCATACCTTGGTCTTTCGCAAAATGATATCAATTCGATCAAGTACATGTTTGTGCCAAAAACCGATTCAGCATATAAAATACTTGGAGTCGATCGCGAGGCTAGTGTTGAAGATTTGAAAAAAGCTTACCGTAAGATGGCTAATAAATACCATCCTGATAAGGTTAGTCATCTGGGAGAGGATTTCAGAAAGGCTGCAAAAGAGAAATTTCAAAAATTGAATGAGGCATATAGCCAAATAAAGAAAGAAAGGAAAATTGCCTGATTATTGGTGAGTAAGGTGAGTAGTTGAGTAAGTTGAGTAGGTGCAAAAACAATATATCTAATTCTGTTTTGATTTTTTATTTTTTTATTAATTGGAGTTTATTTAAGATTTGTCAACATGGGTTTATATGTTACTTTTAACTTTTAACTTTATAACTTTTAACTTTTAACTTATTTAGACTATGGATTTGAAGGATATTTTTGCTATTTCGGGTAAACCCGGATTACATAAATTCATTTCACAGGGAAGAAATAGCGTCATGATAGTAGAAAACCTGGAAGATAAAAAACGGACTACTGCTTTTACAACTGCTAAAATTAGTTCCCTGGAGGATATTGCCATATTTACTGATACAGAAGACATGGCCCTAAAAGATGTATTAAAAGCTATATATGAAAAAGAGAATGGTGCTGCTTCAATAGACCATAAATCCTCCGGTAAAGTGTTGGAAAAATATTTCGATGAAATTATTCCAACTTATGACAGGAAAAGAGTATATGCTTCTGATATTAAAAAAGTGGTTCTTTGGTATAATATCCTTCAAAAACTGGAACTTCTGGATTTTTCTGAAGATAAAGATGACAAAGATGAAAAAGATCCGGAGAAGCAGGATGAAAAACAAAACAAAAATATAGATAAAGAACCAAAGAAGGAACCAAAGAAGGAATCACAGAAAGGACCAAAGAAAGAACCAAAGAAAGGACTACAGAAAGGACCACTAAAAGGACAACATAAAGGAAAAGGGAAGATACCTTAAATAATCGTATGACTATCGTTTGACCTCTTTCTTTTTAACATTTTCCCAGATCCGGTTCATCTCATCCAGACTAATATATTCAAGCTGTTTTCCCTGTTGCTTAATGATCATTTCCATTTTTTGGAAACGGTTTATGAATTTTTGATTAGTTCGTTCAAGTGAGTTTTCAGGGTCAATCCCATATAATCTTGCAGCATTGATAATACTGAATAGTAAGTCGCCTATCTCTTCCTCCAGTTTTTCTTTACCTTCGTACTCTTTGATCTCTTTCTCCGATAGTTTAAGCAATTCTTTTTTAACCTCACCTATTTCCTCATTTATCTTTTCCCAGATTTCCGAACGGTCTTCCCAATCGAACCCCACTCCGTGAACTTTTTCCTGCAGCCGGTTAGCTTTAATCAGTGACGGGAGTGATTTAGGGATTCCATCAAGAACTGATTTCTTTCCATTACGAAGTTTGATTTTTTCCCAGTTTTCCATTACATCTTCTTCATCCGCAACCACAGTGTCTCCAAATACATGAGGATGCCTGATTACCAGCTTTTCATTAATTGAATTAAGAATATCAGTTATATTAAAAGTTTTACTCTCAGCGCCAAGTTTGGCATAAAAAACAATATGAAGCATAAGGTCGCCAAGTTCGTCTTTTATTTCCGCCGGTTTTTTTTTCAGAATAGCATCTGCGAGTTCATATGTTTCTTCAATAGTCAATTTCCGTAAACTTTCGAATGTTTGTTTACGATCCCATGGACATTTCTCGCGTAACTCATCCATTATATCAAGTAATTCTTTAAATGCTGCGAGTCTTGAATCCTTTTTCATATTT
>DAOVLD010000140.1 GCA_030631445.1 Bacteroidota bacterium | reverse complement strand
TTTGTAGTTTTCCAAGTGAAGATATAGCTGATTTAATCTCTTTTAGTGTTTTCATGGCTCTTTTTTTTACAAATATAAGCATTTAGTGTTATATATCATAACATAGCCAATTAATGCCGTTATTAATAACGTTATTAATTTGTCTGGTAAAAAGCATAGCTGCAATGCTACGCTTCCTGTTTTGTGTAATAGTATAAAGTTGTTAAGCTCCAATAGGTGCGGAAAACAGTAAGGGAGTGCCAGCAACCAAATAACCTAAGTATCAGCGAACGAATAACCCAAGAATAGCTTCTAATGACTTCTTCTTCTCCTCCATAAATCCCATATGCCCGCTGTTTTCCAATGTGATCAGTTTTCCCTGCTTTGGTAATTCAATCTTTCTAACAATATCTTCATACGGGATATAATTGTCCTTTTCCCCAAGGATCCAGAGAAAAGGCAGGGATGTGCAGGCCAGTATATCACTTCTGTCCGGTCTGTCGATCATCCCGTTTAGCACTGCAATAATACCCTCCTTCGGTATATCCATTGCAATCTCTTTTGCGTAGTCAACCTGTTCGCTGAATTTCTCAAGGTTATCAGTAGCAAATGCTTTTGGAATGTTAACTGTATAAATCAAATCTTTTTTCCCGTTTTCAACCAGCTTTATTTCTCTTTTCCGGTTTTCTATCACTTCATTACTATCAGCTAAAGGGTGAGAATGAAAAAGTGACAATCCTGATAAACGTTCGGGGAATAATTCCAGAAAAGCAAGAGCAACATATCCCCCAAGTGAATGTCCGATCAGGAAATATTTTTCGGCATTTAAATAATCCATTACTGATTTAACGGTTTGAGCAAGCAACTCCATTGTATGCACCTTTTCAATGGCACCTGATTTACCATGCCCCGGAAGATCTATTGATACCACCCTGCAATGCTCTGCAAGATCAGCAGAAAATTCACTCCAAATCTCAAGCGATTCAAGGTACCCGTGTAATAAAACAACTACAGTACCTTTACCTTCATCTTTAAATCTAATCGTAGTATTTTTAAAATCAATTGTGTAATACATAATATGCTATACTATTAATAATATATTGTTTCAGGTTTCAAGTTAAGTTAAAAGTTATATGTTATTAGTTATATGAATCAGTAACCAGTAACCAGTACCAGCAACCAGTAATCTTCCATAGTTTTCCGGTTTCTCTTAATCAAAATCGGATAAATATAGAAATAAACCTGTTAATGAACATGTTGAAAATATATTTAATAATATATATTTGTTTGCAATAATATATTCTTATAATAAGCAAAACAATAACAACATAACAATAAAAATATATGGATAAGTTTCTTGGTTCGTCTGTTACGAAAAAGTTTGTTATGGCCATTGCCGGTCTTTTTATTATTCTTTTTCTGCTGGTCCATTTAGGTATTAATTTCTTATTACTTATCGATGATCCGGTTCCGTTTAACAGTGCTGCACATTTTATGGCAAACAATGTTGTGGTCAAAGTATTCGAAATTGTTCTTTTCGCTGGTTTTCTGATACATATTATCTATGGTATTATTCTTCAGATCCAGAACTGGCTGGCACGACCGTCAAGGTATAAAAAGACTGCATTTTCTCAGACCTCCTTTTTTTCGAAGTATATGATCTATCTCGGTATAATTATTGGGATTTTTCTTTTTATCCATTTTATAAATTTTTACTTCGTCAAACTGGGTTGGGTAGAAGGAGATCATGAGAATTTTTATGGAATGGCAAACGACTTATTCCATCTACCCCTGTACATTGTAATCTACCTGGTTTCTTTTCTATTCCTTGCTTTTCATTTAAACCATGCGTTTCAATCTGCTTTTCAAACATTTGGGCTTAATGACAGATATACTCCGGTTATTAAAAAAATCGGTTTGACCTATTCGATTTTAGTGCCACTTGGTTTCAGTATTATTCCAATTGTTATTTATTTTTTCAAATAAGAATCCGAAAAACAACTCTATATTATTATGACAAAATTAGATGCAAAGATCCCTGAAGGTCCTTTAGCGGAAAAATGGACTAAATATAAAGCTTCAGTTAAACTTGTCAATCCTGCAAATAAGAAAAACCTTGATATTATTGTTGTTGGGGCTGGATCAGCAGGGGCATCCGCAGCAGCATCTCTTGCTGAGTTAGGATATAACGTAAAAGTCTATGTGTTTCAGGATTCCTCACGAAGAGCACATTCAATTGCTTCACAAGGTGGCATTAACGCAACTAAGAATTATAAAAATGATGCTGACAGTGATTATCGCTTGTTTTATGATATGATTAAGGGGGGTGATTTTCGTGCAAGAGAAGCTAATGTTTACCGGGCTGCTGAAATAAGCAACAATATTATTGATCAATATGTTGCCCAGGGGGTTCCCTTTGCCAGGGAGTACAGTGGTTATCTTGCTAACCGTTCGTTCGGAGGAGTACAGGTTTCCAGAACTTTTTATGCCCAGGGACAAACAGGACAACAATGTACATTAGCTGCATACCAGGCATTAAGCAGACAAATAAAAGCTGGTAAAGCAAAAATATTCACTCGCCGGGACATGCTTGATCTGGTGGTTATTGATGGAAAAGCAAGAGGAATTATAACAAGAAATTTAATTACTGGTGAGATTGAAAGACATTCTGCCCATGCTGTTGTTTTTGCAACCGGAGGATTTGGCACAGTATATTACCTGTCAACACTTGCTATAAATTCAAACGGGAGTGCTGCACTGGCAGCTTATAAAAAAGGTGCATTTTTAGCCAACCCAAGTCTGGCACAAATTCACCCTACCTGTATCCCTGTTCTTAATGATTACCAGTCTAAACTTACTCTTATGTCTGAATCACTGAGAAACGACGGAAGGGTTTGGGTACCAAAGGAAAAAGGAGATAAAAGACCTGCCAGTGAAATAAAGGAAGAAGAAAGAGATTATTATCTTGAACGCAAATATCCTGCTTTCGGTAACCTTGTTCCCAGAGATGTCGCCTCCAGGGCAGCTAAAGAAAGATGTGACGAGGGTTATGGTGTCGGAGATACAGGATTGGCAGTTTATCTGGATTTTAAAGATGCAATTAATGAACAGGGGCTTGATACAATAAAGGGTAAATACGGAACTCTATTTGACTTGTATAAAAAAGTTACAGGAATAAATCCCTATGAAGAACCCATGCGAATATATCCTGCTTCTCATTATACAATGGGCGGATTATGGGTTGATTACAATCTAATGACTACAGTACCAGGATTGTATGCTATCGGAGAAGCTAATTTCTCTGATCATGGGGCTAATCGCCTGGGGGCTAGTTCCCTTATGCAATGCTCCGGGGATGGATATTTTATCTTACCCGTTACCATTGGTAATTACCTGGCTGACCAAATCAAAACTCCACGGATTTCAACAGATACCTCTGAATTTGACGAAGCGGAAAAAGCAGTTAAAGATAAACTGAATAAACTTTTATCGGTAAAAGGCACTCAAACCCCAACTTCTTTTCATAAACGGCTGGGACACATATTATGGACTTACTCCGGGATGAAAAGAAACGAAGAAGGATTAAAAAAAGCTCTAAAACAGGTAAAAGAACTTAAGGAGGAATTCTGGAAAGATGTCAAAGTATCGGGTGGATTAAATGAATTAAACCAGGAACTTGAAAAAGCCGGCAGGGTTGCTGATTTCTTTGAAATAGCCAACTTGATTATTATTGATGCACTTAATCGGAAGGAATCCTGCGGAGCTCATTTCAGAGAAGAGTATCAAACTGAAGAAGGAGAAGCTGAACGTGACGATGAAAATTATTCTTATGTTGCAGCCTGGGAATATACCGGAGAAACCTTAAATCCCGAATTACACAAGGAAGAACTTGTGTTTAAATTTGTTAAGCCAATAAAAAGAAGTTATAAATAGGAAAAAATAATTAATACTCAAAAGTTGTCTGATATGAACATAACACTTAAAATCTGGCGTCAGAAAAATAAACAAGATAAAGGGAAATTTGTTACATATAAACTGGATGGCGTTTCCACTGAAATGACCTTCCTTGAAATGTTAGATTATCTTAATGAAAAACTCATAAAGGAAGGCATTGATCCTGTCGCTTTCGATAGTGATTGCCGTGAAGGTATCTGTGGAATGTGTGGATTGTATATTAATGGCAGACCCAACGGACCCCAGAAAGGTGTAACTACATGCCAATTGAGTATGAGTGTTTTTAAAGATGGAGATAAAATAACCGTTGAACCCTGGCGGTCAAAAGCTTTTCCGGTAATAAAAGATTTGGTTGTTGACAGAAATGCTTTTGATAAACTCATACAAGTTGGCGGATATATTTCCGCTAATACCGGTGCCGCTCCAGAAGCAAATTCCATTCCTGTAAAAAAAGAAAATGCAGAAAGAGCTTTTGATTCCGGCACTTGCATAGGATGTGGTACATGTGTGGCAGCCTGTAAAAATGCTTCAGCCATGTTATTTGTTTCAGCAAAGGTATCCCAGTTGGCCCTTCTCCCGCAAGGACAGATTGAAGCTAAGAAAAGAGTGCTTGATATGATTAATGAAATGGATAAACTGGGATTCGGTAACTGCTCAAATACCGGTGCCTGTGAAGCTGAATGTCCAAAAGAGATAAAACTCACCAATATTGCTAAACTTAACAGGGAATATTTAAAAGCTTTTTGAAAAGTTAACTGAACAAAATGATAAGTTTTTATTATAGTAAAAGCTGCCTCTTGAGAGGCAGCTTTTTTATTTACTAATTATTGTGATTTTTTTATAAAACCCGAATACTCTGATAAATCTTTACCCCATAATATCTTCAACTTCATTTACAGTTTTAGGTATCGGTTTTCCAGGCACTTTGTATCCGTTATTGGTAACCAGAACATCATCCTCAATGCGAATGCCCCCAAAATCCTTGTAACTTTCCACCTTGTCGTAATTGATAAACTCTTCGAATTTGTGCTCACTCTTCCACCGATCAATAAGAGCAGGGATAAAGTATAATCCCGGTTCAATAGTGAAAATAAACCCCGGTTCCAGTTTTTTACCGAGACGCAGGAAAGCCAGACCAAACTGGTCACTTCTTTTTACCTGATCATCATAACCAACATAGTCTTCGCCCAATCCTTCCATGTCATGTACATCAAGTCCCATCATATGCCCCAGTCCATGAGGCATAAACAAAGCATGAGCACCACGGGTTACCGCTTCTTTAACATCCCCTTTCATTAATCCCAGATCTTTTAATCCGGAGGCAATCGTTTCACATGCCATTATGTGCAGTTCTTTATTTGTTATTCCGGGCTTAACCGATTCAATAGCTTTCATATTAGCAGCCAGTACAATTTCATAAATATCTTTTTGCCGCCGGCTGAATTTCCCTCCTACCGGAACGGTCCGGGTTATATCACTGGCATAATGCAGCAGCGATTCAGCACCGGCATCAGTTACCATCATTCTTTCTTTAACCAATGTATTCCCATGATAATGATTGTGAAGAGTTTGTCCGTTAATACTTAAAATTATCGGAAAAGAAACTCCTAAACCTTCACATAGGGCTATTCCCTCAATTTTGCCT
>DAOVLD010000038.1 GCA_030631445.1 Bacteroidota bacterium | reverse complement strand
TACCAGGGATTTTGCCGGGTTATGGACTGATTCCCGGTATTTTATTCAGGCAGAACAGCAATTAAGAGATTCGCCGGTTTCCCTGGTTAAACTTAAAGTTTCTCATACACCTGAATATATTGAATGGATAACTGAAACACTTCCGGGGAGTAGCAGGGTGGGAGTTGATGGTAAGGTGGTTTCTGTTTCACTGGTAAGGCAGATAAAGGAATCGTTTTCGCATGTGGGGATAAGTCTTGATACGGAACATGATATTATCAATATGGCATGGAATGACCGTCCTGAAATGCCTGAAAATAAAGCATTTGAACATGATGTGCAGTATGCCGGGGTTGCTAGGAAAGATAAATTGCAAATCATACGGGAACAGATGCAGAGGAAAAAAGTAACACACCATTTACTCACTGCACTTGATGATATTGCCTGGACCTTCAATATCCGTGGAACAGATGTTCGCTATAATCCCCTGGTAACTGCATATTCTGTTATTAGTGAGACTTTTGCTTACCTTTTCATTGATCGGAAGAAGCTTCCTGAACAGTTAAAACAAAAATTAATTGATGATGGTCTTGAAATAAAACCATATAATGAAATTATGAAATTTCTTTCCGGTTTGGATCCAAATGATGTAATGCTGATCTCGCCGGGAAGCACCTCATTCAGTTTGTTCAATTCTATTCCTGAAAAAGTAAAGGTTGTTGAAGATATCAGTATACCCAACCGGATTAAGGCAATAAAGAATGATATTGAGATAGATCATATTCGAAATGTAATGGTAAAGGATGGAGTTGCATTAACGAAGTTTTTTTTCTGGTTGGAACAAAATCTTGGTAAAGAAAGAATCACTGAAATTTCAGCAAGTAAGAAACTCGAAACATTTCGGCGTGAGCAGGAAAATTTTGTCCATCCCAGTTTTGCAACTATTGCAGGATATGGTCCTCATGGTGCTATCGTTCACTATGAAGCAACACCTGAATCTGATGTGGAACTGAAACAGGAGGGGTTATTCCTATTAGATTCAGGTGGGCATTATCTTGATGGAACTACAGACATCACAAGGACAAATGCACTTGGACAACCGACTGCTAAGCAAAAGCGCGATTTTACACTTGCTTTGCAGGGGACTATTAACCTTGCCCGAATAGAGTTTCCTGAAGGAACAAAAGGTTACCAGATCGAGATCCTTGCCAGGAAAGCCCTGTGGGAGAATGGATTGAATTACGGACATGGAACCGGACATGGTGTCGGTTTTTTTCTGAATGTTCATGAGGGACCGCAAACAATCGGGACCGGTGCATCAGGAAATGCACAGGTTCCAATGGAGCCGGGGATGCTTACGGCAGATGAACCCGGCATCTATCGTGAAGGTGAATATGGCATCAGGACTGAGAATCTGATATTATGTGTTCCTTCAAAAGAGACAGAATTCGGGAAATTCCTGAAGTTTGAAACAGTTACCCTTTGTTTTATTGACACAGATCTGGTGGATAAATCATTGTTGAATAAGAAAGAAATAAAATGGTTGAATGATTATCATCAAAAAGTATTTGAAAAATTATCCCCGTTTCTGGAGGAAGATGAAAGGAAATGGCTGGAAGGGAAATGTAAGAGACGAGAGGGCGAAGAGGAGAAGATGAGAAAATGTGAAGATGAGAAAATGTGAAGATGAGAAAAAGTCAAAAGGCAAAAGGCAAAAATCGATTCACGATTCACAATATACCTTGAACTGTGAACTTTGAACTTCTTGGAAGAATGAAGTTTAGAAAAATTGGTTATAGGTATATCCTTCGGAGTCGGAAAAAGAAAGAACTTTTCTGTCCCCGAAATTATTCCGGCTGTTTGTAATAAGATTTCTGATAGTTAACTCTTTCATGAGGAAACTTGATTATAATGATTTGCAAAAATAAGAAAGTTCCTGTTCATGCAACATATTAATCAAAGAATATAGTAGTTTTGTAATACTGGTTTTGCTTTATTAAATTCAAATTAAATAATGATTTCAAAAAGGTATTCATAAAGCGATATGCCCAATTCCGGTAAAATAATTGATAGTGAAACGATAAAACGGTTTAAGGCTGATGACATGTCAGCTTTCGATACTATTTACAGAAGATACAGTAAAAAACTATATCGTTTTGCTTATAGTATTATAAAGGTTAAGCCGGATGCTGAAGGAATTGTTCATGAAGTATTTATTAAAGTCTGGGAGAAGCGAAATAAAATAGATGAATATTTATCTTTCGAGTCCTATTTATTCACTATTACATATAATACTACTATTAGTTTTATTCGAAAAAAAGTTAAAGAGAATAAATATATAGAGCACCTTAAATCGATACAGAATCCTTCAATCCAGAGTAATATTATTCCTGAAATTGAGTATAAGGAATTAAAAGAAAAATCTGAAAAGATCATTGGACTTTTACCCTCCAGGCAAAAACAAATCTACAAGTTAAGCCGGGAAGGAGGGCTTACATACAAAGAAATTGCTGTTAAACTCAATATTTCAGTTAATACTGTTGAAACTCACATGGAAAGAGCACTTAAATCAATACGCAAGAATCTTGGTAAAGTTACTATTGTATTGTTGATTCTCTATTATCTGTTTATCTGACAGGACTTTCCCCTTTGACATTCCCAACTTAAGGCTCTAAATAGAGTCTGTCTATAAAGTCAAGCATTCTCGTAAACAAAGCACTAAATAACAAATAACAAAAAACAAATAATATCCAATGTTTGAAAAAACAAAATCCAAACAGCATATATACAAGAATTTGTTTGATTTTTGAATCATTAGAATTTGAGATTTATTTGTATTTTGGTGCTTGTCATTTGTAATTTATTTGCAATTTGGTGCTTGTTTTTTGTGATTTTTAATATTTATTTAATCTATTGGATTTTATAGACGGGCACTAAAAAAATTACAAGAAAAAAACACTATCCTGTGTGGTGGTAAAACAACCTGTTTGCGTAATACTATTAAACCTCATAATTAATAATTTAGGGTTTAGGTTAGTTTTAGGGTTATGAATGAATAAATACTTTCCTCAAGTTATAAACTTATTATAAACATGGGGAAAGTATTTTTTTTGAAATTCAAATTTTTAAACATGAATAAAGAACTTTTTGCACGCTTCATTAATAACGAGTGTACACCTGAAGAAATTGACAGAGTGGTAAAATGGTTACAGAATGAAGCAGGCACTATTGATGGCAAGGCTATAATAAGACAAATTTGGAACGATTTTCCACAAACTGATATTCCTCACTCAATTGATTATGAGCGAATTCTAGATAGCATACATCATGATATCAGTCTTTCACGGTCAGACAAAATAAAATTAATCTCACCGGTTGGGAATTCACAAAAGAAAGTAAAATGGAGGTTTTTTTCCATACTGTCAAAAATTGCTGCTGTATTATTCCTCCCGTTATTATTATATTTCATGTTTACTTATATAATAACAGACAAGCCGTTTTTGTCTGAGACGATTAAACCTGTCCCTGTTAATATAGAAGTAAAATCGCCCCTGGGATCAAAAACATATCTTGAACTACCCGATGGATCAAAAGTCTGGCTAAACTATGGCAGTTGCTTAAAATTTCCACAGAAGTTTACCAGTCAAACCAGGACAGTGGAACTTCAGGGTGAATGTTATTTTGAAATTGCCTACAATGAACAAAAACCTTTTATTGTTGAAACCGGAGAAATACAGGTTCTTGTAAAAGGTACAAAGTTTAATTTAATGGCATATCCTGAAGATGCCGTGATTGAAACGACTTTAAAAACAGGTAAAGTAATACTTCAAAGGAAAGTAAGTGATGGGAATGTTCAGCGAATATTTGAAATGGAACCAAACCATCATGCAATATATCTCAAAGAAGAGAAAGAATTAACATACAGTATTGAAAACCCTGATAAATATATTTCCTGGAAAGATGGAATACTAATTTTCAGAGACGACCCAATTGATGATATTGTTAAAAAGTTGAGCAGGTGGTATAATGTTGATATCAAGTTGAAGGATAAAGAGTTATCGAAATATACATATACAGCTACGTTTGTTGATGAAACCCTGCCACAGATACTTGAGCTTCTTAAAATTGCAACTCCAATTAAATACACAATATCGTCGAGAATTAAGCAGGATGATGGATCGTTTTCAAAAAGGAAGGTGACAATCAGTCTTAATAGAAGAATGGAATGATGGAATAACCACGTATTATCGTAAAGAATATAGAATTTTTATCCCTATTTATTAACCTGAAAAACCAATGCCTATGAAACAATGAATTTCTAAAAAAAATCAGGAGAGTGGTTCCACACTCTCCTGACAGATTAAAACAAAAAACCCTAATAAAAGGGATTGTTTAACCTTTAATCATTACAAAAGTATGAAAAAAATAATTAAAATCATGAAACTATCAGGTTTCCTGTTAATGCTCACTGTTCTGCAGGTTTTGGCTGTTGATTCATATTCACAGCGCACAAATCTAACACTCGACCTGAAGAATGTAACTGTAGAAGATGCACTGAAAACCATTGAAGACCAGAGCGAATTCTTTTTCCTTTATAGTCCGAAGATGGTTGATGTATCCAGAAAAGTTGATATTAAGTTAGCTGATAAAGAAGTTGACTTTATATTAAATCAGATGTTTGCCGGCACAGGAGTGGATTATGTTATAAAGGACCGGCAAATTGTTATTACAACCGATGAAATGATCCAACCGTTTAAAAAGGAAACAGCACAACAGATTGTTATTACCGGTAAAGTAACCGATGAAGATGGAAATCCTCTTCCGGGGGTTAACATTGTTGTTAAAGGAACGATAACCGGGACTATTACCACTGTGGATGGTAATTATAGTATCGAAGTGGATGATCCCAATGCAACGCTGGTTTTTTCTTTTATTGGGTATCGAACCCAGGAAGTTGCGATATCCGGACGAAATATAATTAATATTACTTTGATAGAAGAAGCTATTGGGCTGGACGAAGTGGTTACAATTGGTTACAGTATCATGAAAAAATCAGACTTGACAGGTGCTGTATCTATTGTTGATATGTCAGATTTGGAAAAAACAAGGATACCGAATGTTTCACAAGCCATGCAAGGAAAAATTGCAGGAGTACAGGTAACATCAAGTACAGGAGCTCCAGGTGATCCCATACAAATACGTATTCGTGGAGAAGGAACTATTGGAAATAACAATCCATTGTACGTAATAGATGGTATTCCTTCACGTGATATTACCTTTTTAAATCAGGCTGATATAAAATCAATGACTATTTTAAAAGATGCTGCTGCCGCTGCAATTTATGGTTCAAGAGCTTCTGGTGGTGTAGTATTAATTACCACTAAAAGTGGAGCTAAAGGGAAAACAAGTTTTGATGTAAACTACTTTACTGGGATTCATTCTGCTATCAATCTTCCGAATATGTTAAATGCTGAACAGTATATGAATACCGTAGAAAAAGCCTGGAACAATTCTGATAGAACAGGTACAAATCCTTATACGACTGATAAGGGTAGATCTGATTTTTCTGATACCGATTGGCTTGATGAATTGTTTGAACAAGGGAGATCTCAAAACTTACAAGTCTCTGCTAGTGGTGGAAGTGATAAATTACAATTTTTAATGTCCTTAGGTTACTATGGTCAAGATGGAATAGTAGTATTTGATAATGATAAATACCAAAGATTTACTTATAGAACCAATATCAATACTAATTTAACGGATCGTTTGAAAATTGGAACGAATCTTCAGTTAGCGTATTCAACACAAGATAAAACAGCTTCAAAAGGAGAAAGTCTAATTAGATTTGCTTTATTAAGAGTACCTGTTTTATCAGTTTACAAAGATGTTAATGATCCTACTTATTCTGAAAGAGATCCTTTTACTGATATGCCATTTTTTACACCTACTGGGTATGATGTGGCATTGCAAAGAACGATGTATGAAATGGTAGGTAATCCAATTGCGCAAGCCTTTTTTATAGATGACAAGCGAACGGCTTTTCAAACATTCGGAAATATATATGGAGAATATGCCTTTTTGCAAGATAAGGAACTAACATTTAGAACTAATCTTGGAATAGATTTATCACTTTATCACGATAAAGTATTTAATGAGAATTATGGTGATGACGATGGTGGCGGATCTGCAATTGATCAGGGATTGGGAAGACGAAACAGACCTAATAATTTGAATGAATCCAGGGGAGAAGCATTTACATATACCTTTAATAATACACTGAACTATATTAAAAACTTCAATGATCAACATGACTTTAATGCAATGATCGGTACAGAATATATTGTGAATTACGCATCGTCAATAGGTGCCAGCAGACGACGTTATACAACTTCTGATGAAACGTTTAGATATATAGATTATGGTGGTCCGGATCTTGATATATGGAATAGTGGAACTGCTTCAGAATGGGCATTATTCTCTTACTTTGGGTCAGCATCATATGTACTTGATAATAAATATATGGTTACTGCTAACTTCAGAGCTGATGCTTCTTCAAGATTTTCTGAAAATAATCGTTGGGGGTATTTTCCTTCCATTTCTGCCGGGTGGAAAATTTCTGATGAAAGTTTTTTGGATAATGTTGATTGGTTATCCAATTTAAAATTAAGAGCGAGTTGGGGTAAATTAGGTAATCAAGAGATTGATGATTATGCATATTTGACCTTAGTTAGTCAAACAGAGGGTAAAGTTATAATAAACCGTTATGGTAATCCTGATTTGAAGTGGGAGACTTCTACCCAATCAAATATTGGTATTGATTTTGGTTTATTCAATAATAAACTAGCAATGTCAGTAGAATATTTTGGAATAAATACAACGGATATATTGTTGCCGATTGGTTTGCCAAGTGTGGTTGGAAATGTAGAACCTACTATTTTAAACGCTGGTGAAGTTAGTAACAAGGGTTTTGAATTTACCTTAAATTATAGAAACTCTGACAATGAATTTAAATATAGTATAAATGCCAACCTGGCAACTTTGACAAACAATGTTGAAAAACTGCATCCAAACTTACCCAGTATTGTAGGAAACGTGACAAGAACAGAAGTAGGACAACCATTAAACGCTTATTACGGATATACGATGATTGGTATTTACCAAAACCAAGGTGAAATAGATAGCCATTTAAGTGGAACGGTAAACCCGACTGAACAGCCTGGAGATATTAAATTCAACGATTTAAATAATGATGGGGTAATTAATTCTAACGATAGGGATTTTATAGGAAGTCCTATACCAGATCTTACTTATGGCCTGTCTTTAACAGCAGGGTATAAAGGATTTGATTTTTTTATACTTTTTCAAGGTGTTGAAGGTGTTGACAGATATAACGATGGGAAAAAAATATTGGATTTCGATACTCGTCCATTTAATTACACTACAAATGTTTTAGGAGCTTGGGATGGAGATGGTAGTAGTAATACAATACCAAGAGTTACATTTCAGGATAATGGAAGTAGTAAGGTCTCCAGTATTTATGTTGAAGACGCTTCTTATTTTCGTCTTAAAAATGTAGAATTTGGATATACAATAAAACTTTTAAAGGGAGTTCAAGATATACGTTTTTATATATCTGGCCAAAATCTATTTACAATAACTGACTACACAGGCTTAGATCCAGAAACTGTAGATTTTATGGATTTAGGAACCTATCCGTCATCAAGAACATTTCTATTTGGTGTAAATGTTAATTTTTAATATTTAAAAATCATTAATTATGAAATATATATATAATATAATAATCGTTGTATTCATCTTTACAGGTTTTGTAAGTTGTACCGATGAACTAACAAAGGAATCAATAGGACTTCTCACCTTAGATCAGGTTGAATCAAATCCGACAATAACTACTATAGAGTCTTCAGTGAGCTCATCATACCAAACACTCACAAGTACCTTAAATAGTATTGTACCTGGTTGGAAATGGAATTTAGGAACTGTATTTAGAAATGATATTGTTTTACAAGACATTGCAGCTAATGATATGAATAAAAAATGGAATCCAGATGGAGACCAACCGTGGATGGATGAATTAGCTGACTTTAGTTTCACATCTGAAAATCAAGCCTTTAATGGAATATGGGTGTATAATTATGAAGGTATTAATAGAATAAATCTTGCTATAAGCTATTTAACAAATCCTGAAGTAATTCAGAGGGCAGGGATGAGTGATGCACGTAAAAATCAATTATTGGGGGAAGCTTATTTTTTAAGAGCTTTCTACTATTTTGATTTAGTAAATAATTTTGGTAGTGTACCTGTAGTAACTACACCATCTCAATCATTTGAAGAAGCTTTTGATGTTTCAGTGAGAGTACCTGTTGATGAAGTTTGGACACAGATAAATTCAGATTTATCAGCTGCCAAAGCATTATTGCCAGATGTAAAATATCCTGATGCTTCTGAAAAATGGAGAGTTTCTAAAGGTGCAGTTATTAGTTTACAAGCCAAAGTTGCATTATACAATGAAAATTGGTCAAAGGTGATTAGTTTGGTTTCCGAACTGGAAGAGCTTGGTTTTTACAGTCTTAACGCTAACTATTTCGATAGTTTTGATGCAGATATAGAATTTGCTGAAGATGAAGTGATTTTCGCTTACGATCACCGTTCAGATGAAACTCCTAATAATAATAATGGGCTTCGCTTTGTAATTGGATGGGGCTTTTTTGCTCCTACTGATGATTTTATTGCTGCCTTTGAAGCAAATGATCCTAGATTGTTATATACCGTTGATATAACCGCTGGACGTGCATCTAAAATAATAGGATCAACCACTGATCATACTATTGAATATGGTAATAAAGTTTATATACGTTATGCCGATGTATTACTTTGGAAAGCAGAAGCCCTTAATGAAACATCAAACTATGCTGGTGCTATTGCTATTATTAATCAAATTAGATCGAGAGCCAGAAACAGTCCTACTGCCGACGGTTCTGTGATACCTCCAGGGACACTGGCAGATAGAGGAAGTTCAACTAGTCAATCTGAAGTAAAAGATTGGTTAATGTCTGAAAGAAGAATTGAACTAGGTTTTGAGGCTCAAAGATTTAATGACTTAAAAAGATGGGGAACGGCCAAAGCTGTACTTACAGCACTTGGAAGAAATTTTCAGGATCATCATTACCTTTATCCTATCCCACAAGCGGATATTGATAAATCAGGTGGAAGTATAACGCAAAACACGGGATATTAAAATCATATCTTACTTCTAACGAGATGTTCTCAATATCAGATGCAATATTGAGGGCATCTCTTTTAATTTAAATCTGTCTTAAGATGCAGGCTAATAGATATGGGATTACAGAACACCCGTGATCTTATACTCTTACGCACGATCTTTATTTAATTCCGGGAAACTATGTCGGATGGCAATAACCAGGGTTGTTTAAATTAGCCTATAAAAATATGAAGAAAAAATAAATATAGATATAAAAAGCGATGACAGAGTAGTTTTAACCTTGGATGCCGGAGGGACGAATTTTGTTTTTTCTGCAATTCAAGGTGGTTTGGAAGTCGTTGAATCAATACATAAGCCTACTATTACTTACGATTTGGATTTATGTATGAAAACATTGATCGAAGGATTGCATGAGATACAGGAAAAAGTAGGTAAACCCTCTGTGGTCATTAGTTTTGCATTTCCCGGTACTGCCGATTATCCCAAAGGAATTATTGGCGATTTGCCCAACTTTCCCTCTTTCAAAGGTGGCGTACCCATGAAGTCTATATTGGAAAACGAATTTAGACAACCTGTTTTTATCAATAATGATTGGGACTTGTACGGTTATGGTGAGACTATTGCCGGATTTTTACCAGACGATAATAAAATATTGAAGGAGAAAGGAAGTGAGAAGGAGTATTAAAATATTTTACCATGGCACGCAGAAAACTGAACGAGAAGCATATACGAAGTCTGACAAAAGTATCAGGTGGTACCAGTTATGCTATAACTTTACCCAAAGAGTATATCTATAAGTTAAAATGAAGAGTTAACCCGGATTATTGGTTTCCCGGAGCACTTTGTGTTTGGCAACTAATCCTGTTTTATTCTAATTGTATTATAATAATTTTCCCTGAAATTTCCGCAAAAACATTCACTTATAAGTTAAACTTTACTTACATCAGGATAAAACCCCAGGTATGCAATAGGAATAACCGGTTTTTTTCAACCATTTGGATAATTATCTTTGTTGGCAAACAAGTTCACTGGAAATTCATTTTACTGATCATATTAGACATTGAGTAATTCACCAAATATATACAGGGGCAAACTGAATAAACAATCGTTTGAATTGTTATTTAGAGAGAATTTTACAGCTCTTTCCGGATTCGCACGTAAGTATGTCATAGATATAGACACCTCAAAGGAAATTGCCCATGACGTTTTTATTAACCTGTGGGAGAAGAGGAACGAGATTGATTCTGAGAAACCATTACGGTCCTACCTGTTTACATCTGTTAGAAACCGTTGCCTGAATTATATCCGTGATCAAAAGAAATTTGATAGAACAGAAGATATAACCGGGAATCCGGGATATTCACAACTTGCTGAAAATAATGACCCTGTTGAGATATTGGAGCTGGAGGAGAGAATAAACCTGGCTATTGACTCTCTGCCTGATAAATGCCGCGAAATATTTATTATGAACCGTTTCAGGGATCTTAAATATGCCGAGATCGCCAAAAAACTTGATATATCAGTTAAAACAGTTGAAGCACAAATGTCACGGGCACTAAAAACCCTAAGGGAAAAGCTGGCAATGTACCTGCCGGTGTGGATTGT
>DAOVLD010000050.1 GCA_030631445.1 Bacteroidota bacterium | reverse complement strand
TGTCAGAATTACAAAGATCAGTGATCTGAAGGCATCTGTTTTAAGTAGTTGTTGACGATCGGTTTGTAATACCCGGATCAATTCCTGGGGCCAGCCTGATTGTAACAGATTATCATCAAGTGGCGCCCTGAAATTGAAGAACAAACCCGGAAACAGGACGAAAATCAAAGCCAGTCCACCGGTAATTATAACTGACCATTTTATTGCATAAAGAAACATTTCTTTCTTGTGTTTCCCATTAAAAAATTGGTTCAATCCAATAATACCAAGTAAAGGCATTGCAAATGCAGCTATGACCAGTGTCATTGAGACAGTCCGGAATTTGTTATATCCGGGAATATAGTCGATGAAAAAATCGGAGAAAAAATAGAAATGCTTTCCCCACGCGAGCAAAATTGACAGGATAGTAATGGAGATCAGCCACCATTTAACCTTGCCTTTTACCAGGAATGCCCCGAAAAAAAACAGAAAAATAACAACGGCTCCTATATAAACCGGTCCGGCAGTATATCTCTGAGGTCCCCAATAAGTGGGCAATTGATTGACAATCTGCCGGGAATTCGGAGCATTATAGGATTTAAGTTTTTTGTAGATCTCTGATTTTGTGCCGAAAGTATTTGAATGTGATCCACCTACGAAATTGGGAATAAAGAGGTTAAATGTTTCAGCAATCCCATAACTATAGTCATTAAGGATATAATCCTTATCAAGCCCTGAAGTTTTGTTCTCATTCTGTTCATAAGCAAGTTCCGATTCTCCACGAATAGAATACTTCCCGTATTCCAGTGTTGTGATAATAGCGGCAAAACTTACACCTACAGCCAGGATAACGGGAATAAACAATAATCCAACTCTTCCGATGAATTTGTTAAATTGTTTTTCCTTTATCGAATCAATCATCAGGAAAAATCCGAGGATCATAACAATGATCAGGGTGTAGTAGGTTATCTGCAGGTGGTTATTGATTAGTTGCAATGCAAGTGCAAACCCTGTTATTATGCAGCCTGCAAGAGGCTTATTTTTCAGTGTATAATACACTCCTGCAACAATCACAGGTAAATATCCCAGGGCAAATGATTTTGAAGCATGTCCTGCAAAAATTATTATAAAGAAGTAAGTTGAAAAAGCATAAGCAAAAGCTCCGGCAAGACTAAGCCATCGATTAATTCCGAATAACCTGAGGGAAACATAGAAACCAAGAAGGTACAGGAACACGAAACTTACGGGCCGGAAACTAAAAAGTGTAAGGATCCGGTTAATAAAACTGATGACTTTCGGGGGTTGGGCACTGCTAATAAGATAAGTCGGCATTCCCCCGAACATACTATTTGTCCATAAAGTTTTCTCCCCTGTTTTTTCCTGAAAATCACGCAATTCTTTAGACATCCCTTTAAAGTTTCGGGTATCACCCGGGGAAAGTCGCTTTCCTTCAAGCATAGGACTGAAATAGAGCAAGGGAATAATTACGAAAAGCGCTATAATTAGAATCTCGGCGCTGATGTTCTTAAAGATTTGCTTCATCCCTGTTATTTTTGTGTAAAATAAGTTTAATTTTGAAATTCGCACAAATAATAGCACAAATAAAGCAGGATTATGAATATCTTAATGCTACTGGAAGGTGAGTTTAAAAGGGATGAGAGGGTTAGAAGAGAGGCTATTGCTTTAGTAAATCACGGACATGAAGTAACAGTAGCATATACTGTGCCTGCTAAAAGCAATTTAATGTTTGAGGAATTTAAATCAATAAAACTATACCGGAAAAAACTTCCTTGGATAATATTTAAGTTTAGTGCATTGGCTTTATCAGTGCGAGTATATTTTAAATTTTGGTACAGGTTTATTAGGGAAATAAATAGGATTAATGAATTTGATATAATACATGTACATGATTTACCGCTTGCAGAGGTTGGAATAAAAATAAGTAGGGATATTAACGCAAAATTAATATTAGATTTTCACGAGAACCGTCCACAAATAATGAGGTTCTATCATCACACAAATACTTTTTTAGGTCGAATTTTAATTTCATTGCCTAAGTGGGACGATTACGAAAGGTATGTTATTAAAAATACTGATTATCTTATTTTGGTCACTTCTGAAGCAAAATCATTCTATGTTTCAAAATATAATTTAACACAATCAAAAATATGTGTTGTGCCAAATTACATAGAACTAAGTAGATTTGATAAGTTTAAATATGATAAAAATATTATAAAGCAATATGCTAATAAGTTTATGGTTATGTATTTTGGAGATACTGGTTTAAGAAGAGGCACTGACGATATACTTGAAGCAGCAAACATTCTTAAAGAATATAATGATATTCACTTTGTTATAGTTGGCTATAATAATAAAGAGCAGGTAAAATTAGAGAGAAAAAAAGAAACATTAAAACTAGACAATGTGGAACTTATAGGTTATCTTCCCATTGAAAAGGCTGTTTCGTATATGAAAGCTTCAAAATGCGGATTAAGCCCTATTCATAGGAATATACATCATGATACAACTTATCCAAACAAGATATTTCAATTTATATATTATGGGAAGCCTGTAATTGTGAGCAATTGCACCTCCCAGGCAAAAATCATAGAAAAAGAAAAATGTGGTTATATATTCGAAGCAGGGAATATTTGTGATTTAGCAAGGAAAATTCTGGATCTTAAAATGGATAAAGAATTTGGCCTGAAATCTAAACGCGCTAAACAGGTGGCAAGAAATTCTTACAATTGGGAAAAGGCTAAAAATGAATTCCTTGAGTTTTATTCCAAGATATATGTATAGAGTAATTTTTTGAGTACATGGCGCTTTTTTTTAGGTCTTACAACAATATATAATCGAGTTGGGCTTTAAATTATAGACCTTTCAAAGAATATCAAACCCATACTGCTACTTCAAATCAAATTCTTATTTTTGTGACACTATTACTAGCAAATAATTTTGTTCTGGTTAATTGTTAATTTATTTTATAGGTATTTTCATAATTAAGAAGTGGAAAAAGTCTACAATTTAAAAGAGCGGTATAATAAAAGCCTTGATTTTCTTACTAAATCAGTACCACCACCATGTAAAATTTTGGATCTTGGAACAACAAATCTTCTCAGTGAGCTAATGATCGAAAATGGCTATAATGTTATAAATACGGAGGGTGAGGATCTGGACATCGAATATAATATAGTCAAAAATATTGATGTTGACCTTGTTACGGCATTTGAAATTTTTGAACATCTTTTGGCTCCTTTAAATATATTAAGAGCAATTAAAGCTGAAAAATTGGTTGCTTCAATCCCTTTAAATCTATGGTTCGCCAAGGCTTACTGGAATAAGGATGAAGAATGGGACAGGCATTATCATGAATTTGAAGACAGGCAATTTGACTGGTTATTGAAAAAAGCAGGTTGGGAAATTATAAAATCTGAGAAATGGATAGCTCCAACCAAACAGCTGGGAATAAGGCCCATTATAAGAAGATTCACGCCAAGATATTACATTGTTTATTGTGTTAGAAAAAAGTGACAATTCTATTAGCGTTATAAAAAGCAGTATTAGTTTAATGTGAAAAGATAATTAGATGAATAGGATTCAGGTAATACAGGGAATAATTAATAGAAAGAATTTTACATTCTACATGGAAATAGGAATTTTCAGATGTAAGACCTTTATCCAGGTCAGGTGTAAGAAAAAAATTGGCGTTGATCCAAGTTATAGTTTAAGCTTGTATAAAAGAATTAGGTGGTATTTGTCAAATTTGACTAATTTTTCAAATATGTTTTTTAAGGAAACAAGTGATGTGTTTTTTAATAAAAGGAAGCAATTACTTGAGCAAAGACCAATAGATATTGCCTTTGTTGACGGAAAACACACACATGAACAATCATTAAAGGATGTATTAAATGTTCTTAAATATTTGAGGGATGATGGAGTAATTATTATGCATGATAGCAATCCTTCTTCTAAAGCACATGCAACTAAAGCTAAATCCTGGGAGGAAGCAGAAAGTCTGGAAGTTGAAGGATGGACTGGGAGCTGGTGTGGAGATGTTTGGAAAACAGCTGTTTATTTGCGGGTAAACAGGAAGGATCTAAATGTTTTTGTTCTAAATACAGATTCGGGTTTGAGCATAATAACAAGAAAATCTGCATATAACTACCTGGATGAAGATGAGCAAATTTCACTTTCGGGTATTGAGATAGAAAAGCTTAATTATTCCGACCTGGAATCAAACAGAAAATCCTTTTTGAATTTAAAGGAAATAAATTATTTTCAGACATTTCTTGATAAGCTGAAAGTTTAGTTTTCGGCAAGTTCTAATGAAGAGGCTGTAAATGAATGCTTTATCTATCGAAAAATATATTTTATCTTTGATAACAGTATAAATTTAACAATTATACTGTTTTTTATTAATTACACGTTATACGTTGTGTGAATAAAACATAATTACTGAATTTCAATGACAGATTTTGATCATTTCATAATTACGAGGTTTAATCTTAAATCAGAAAGTTTTGGAATTGATGATAAGAAAAACAAAAAAACCTTGCAAAAAGACTGGATGGATCATAGATTTAATCTATTTAAACAGTTTTGTCTGCCATCAATAAAGAACCAATCAAATAAGAATTTTAAATGGCTTATATATTTTGATCAGAATACAGATAAATACTATAAAGAAGAATTTAATAAAATATCACAATTCAATGATTTTCTGATAGTGAAATATGTAGATGGCTATTCACAATTCCTGAAAAGGTATAAGGACGATTTAAATGACCTGAGAGATAAAGACAAAAAATATATTATTACCACGAGGTTTGATAATGATGATTGTTTTCATCGCGATGCAATAGCCATGATCCAAAAACAGTTTGATTATCAGGGGTATATGGCTGTAAATTTTATTAAGGGATATCAATTGCAGATTGAACCAAAGTATTATCTATATATAAATTACAGTTTCTCAAATCCTTTTGTCAGCCTTATTGAAAAGATTAATGGGGATGATTATAAAGGCTGCTATTCAAAGCAAGATCGATTTTGGAATGAAAAAGGAAAGATATTGCAAATAGCAGATAAGGAATATTGGCTTCAGATAATTCATGAACGTAATCTTTCAAATACCCTGATGGGTATCCCGGTTATTACCAGGAAAAATCTATTTGTCTTTGGAATACAGGATACGATAAAGCAACAATTTAGGATTGTGCAATTTTTGTTTTTTTGGGATATGCCTTTGATAAAATGGTTTAAAGTTGAGGTTTTAAAAAAAATCAATTTTTTTGGTTAATTGAATAAATGTATCTTTTTAGATTTATTTCCAATATTGCAACAAAAATATAAGATTTGCTTCATAATATTAAAATAGCGGTTAAAGGGTCAGCCATTTATTCAATTGGTAATATGTCTCTCAAGTTGATGGGGCTGATCTTATTACCTTTATTTGTTCAGAAGTTATCTTTATCTGAATACGGTATCCTTGGGATCCTTGAAGTGACAGTACAGATACTTGTTTCAACATTTGGATTAGGAATATGGTACGCATTAGAAAGATGGTATTGGGATAAGGATTATTTGAATAGGCAGAAGTCAATGTATTTTACCGTGTTGGCTTTTTCATTTGCCATTGCTTTACTTTTATTCTTTTCCGTATCCGGAGCATCCATCTCATTGTCCGAATTATTGTTTGACAGTTCTGGTTATTCTTATGTGCTGGTTCTTATGTCTATTATTGCCGGTTTGGAATTAATGGCACAAAGCCCTGCAATGTTACTTCGACTAAAGACCAGGCCTCTTATTTTTACCTTTTCATTCGCCTCAAAACTTATTATTACACTTGCATTTACCTTGTATTTTCTGATTGTAAAAGGGAAAAAGATCGATGGTATTTATGAAGCACAATTAATCGGAGAGATCTTTTATTTCTTAATTCTGATGGTTTCTTGCGTAAAAGATATTCAATTCAAATTTGAATTTGGGATATTGAAAGACATGGTAGTTTACAGACTTCCACTGGTTTTTTCCTCAGTTTTTATCGTTATTTTATCATTCACCGACCGGTATGCCCTGAAGTTTTTAAGTAATCTGTCCGACGTTGGGGTTTATTCCCTTGGATATAAACTTGCAAATACAATAAAAGTCATCCTGATTTCATCAGCCTGGTTTGCTATCAGTCCTATGATATATAAGATGATGGACAGACCGGAGAACAAGCGGTTCTATTCAAAGATCATGACATATTTTACATTTGGCGTTGTGATTTTTATAATTGGATTGTCAATTTATGGGAAAGAAATTATTTATCTTTTTGCAAGTAAACCGGAATTTAGACCGGCATTTAGAATTGTTCCGGTTATTTCCTTTGCTATTTTATTTGGAATGTTGAAAGATGTAGCCTTTATTGGTTTAAACATTACCAGAAAAACAAAAATAATGGCTTCATTGATTATTATTATTGCCATTTTAAACCTGGGGTTGAATATTCTATTTATACCTTATTTCCAGTCGATTGGAGCTGCTATGGCTACTTTGATCTCACAAATTACTTTTTTCCTCCTTGTTTTAAAGTATTCTCAAAAAAAATATTATATCCCGTATGAATTAAATAAAGTTGGAACCATGATTCTTATTGGGCTTGTACTAGTGATTATCGGCAACTTATTTAACCAGATGTATTTGCCATTAAGATTGGTATTGAAACTTGCTATTATTTTTTCATTTCCAATAATTCTTTATTTATTCAATTTTTATGAAAAAATTGAACTTGACAGGCTGGGAGGAGCTTGGAGAAAATGGCGTAACCCGGCTAAATGGAAAGAGAACCTTAAAAAGATGAATGACACCGGGGTATCAAAATAATACAAAATTAAAAAGTTATTGGCTTGTCAATAAGTATTTCTATAACCCGAAAAGCTGTTTTCCCATCCCACAACTCAGGTATGCTTCCTTTCTTTTTTGCTCCTTTCAATATTTTGAAAGCAGTATCTTTAACATGGTTAAGATCTGTGCCAATAAGATGATTTGTACCAATATCAACGGTAACAGGTCGCTCTGTATTGTTTCTGACCGTTATACATTGAATACCCATAAACGTGGTCTCTTCCTGAATTCCTCCACTGTCTGTTATAACCAGTTCGGCATCTTTGGCAAGTGCCAGAAAATCAACATATCCTAATGGATCGGTTAATAAAACATTTTTGGCGAATTGTTTTAATAAACCAAATTTTTCAAGGTTGCCTTTAGTGCGGGGATGAATGGGGAATACTACTTTTTTCTCTAAGGATATATTGTTCAATAAATTAACAATATCCTTAAGGCTTTTTAGGTTATCAACATTATTTGGTCTGTGAAAGGTTACAAGAATGTAATTTTTTATTAAAAGCTCTAAATCTTTTGTGATTAAGGAGGCATTAATCGCGGGTAAATAATGCACAAGACTGTCAATCATAATATTTCCTACAAAAAAGACTTTTTTACTATTAATCCCTTCCCTGCTCAGGTTGTCAATCCCGCTTTTTTCACTGACAAACAGATAATCAGCGAGAATATCAGTAACCGTTCTGTTGATCTCTTCGGGCATGGAACGGTCAAAACTTCTCAAACCAGATTCAACATGAGCAATTTTTATACCCATTTTTGATGCTGTTAAAGCACCGGCTAAAGTTGAATTTACATCTCCGGGGACTATTATTAAATCAGGGTTTTCCTGTAAAAGCACTTTTTCAAATTCGATCATAATCCTGGCTGTCTGTTCAGTATGTGTGCCTCCCCCGATTCCCAGGTAAAAATCAGGCTTTGGAAGATCAAGCTCATCGAAAAATATTTTTGACATATTCTCATCAAAATGCTGTCCTGTATGGCATATCTTATGGGTTATTTCTTTTGAAAAAGTTTTGAAAATTTTATGAAGAGGTGCTATTTTAATAAAATTTGGACGCGCTCCGACTAACGAAATAATTTTTTTCATTATTTATTTAATTAATGCATTAAGTAATTTAGCAAGCTTTTCCGTAAGATTCTTTCTTGAGTATCCAGAGATATCACCTGCACTAATTTGCAAATTGCCCTTTTTGTAATCATGATATAAAGCAAGTATATTGTTTTTTAATCCGCTATAGTTTTCGAATCCGAATACTTTACCTGCTTTGATATTATTAACTATTTGTGCAGCATCTCCATCGGTAGGACCAATAACAAGAATGAACCTTTTTGCTGCAAGATATTCAAATATTTTTCCTGGAATAATACCTGAAACATTTGGTGTGTTATTTAGTGGCAACAATAGGATTTGCGATTTTTTAATATGCTTTATAACCTCAGGATGATTTAAATGATTGATGTGTTTTACATTCGCTTTAAGATTAAATTCCTTAATGTTTTCCCATACGGAAATATCCACATTCCCAATTAATCTGATGACCAGGTCTTGCTTGAATTCTTTATTCTTAATACAAATATTAGCGAGAACTTGCCAGAAAGCAATAGGGTTTCTGTCTTTATTCATTGAACCAATATGGGTAATTACAAATCTTGTATCAGGTTTAATTTTTAATCCTTTAAAATCATCCGGATCATAACCATTGGTGATTACCTCAATATTTTCGGCACCTAAATCACGAAATTCGTTTGCCCAGTTCCAACTAACAGTTGTAATAAGATTTGCTTGATTTAACACCTGTTGCTCAAATTTATGGTGGTGATTATCAGCCCACCTGGTCAATTTCAGATCTTTATAAAAATCAATATTCGTCCACGGATCCCGGAAATCTGCCAGCCATGGGATATTTAGTCTCTTTTTTAACCCTAAGGCAATAAGGTGCATAGAATGTGGAGGTCCTGTGGAAATAATTATATCAACAGGATTTTTTTTCAAATAGGTTGCCAGGTATTTCACAGAAGGACGTATCCAGAATTTCCTGGCATCGGGGATAAAAAGATTTCCCCTGATCCAGACTGAAATTTTTTCTTTTCGTTTTGGTTTCCTTTTTTCAGTAAGGAATCCGGTTTGTATTTTATCTTCTGCTTTTTGTCCGAGAAATTTCTTGTAAAATGAATAGGGTTCCCATATCTTCTTTTTCAGCACAGTAATGCCTTCAGGGATATCCTTCATCAGTGAGCTGTCTTCAACAGGAATTTCCGGGTTTTCAGGAGTATAGATAACAGGTTCCCAATTAAAATCCCGCAGATATTTTGTGAATTTTAACCATCGCTGAACCCCTGAACCTCCGCTAGGTGGCCA
>DAOVLD010000117.1 GCA_030631445.1 Bacteroidota bacterium | reverse complement strand
GGTAGTTGTATCTTTTTCGGAGTAATTCACATTTCCTTTTTGTTTTTCAAATGGTCGTTTTTGACCGTTTTTTCCTGTGCTATGTCTGATCGTTTTCATTAAGTTGTTGCCGGATACATAAATTATTGCACAAAGATAGTACTTTTGCAGAAATTAGTTATTTAATGCAGTTATTCCGGAATGTTAAAAACCAATAATTATCAGTTAAAAAACCTAACCTTTTTTACAATTATAAAACAGTAAAATGACATTAATAAAATCTATTTCGGGAATTCGTGGAACAATAGGAGGAAAATCCGGCGAGGGGTTAAGTCCATTGGATATTGTAAAGTTTACTGCTGCTTTCGGCACCTGGATATCTAAAAGGTCTGATAATAATAGAATAAAGATGGTTGTAGGCAGAGATGCCAGGGTATCGGGAGAGATGGTAAACCATGTGGTTAACGGAACGTTGATAGCGCTCGGGATAGATGTGGTAAATATTGGTCTCGCAACTACTCCAACGGTGGAACTGGCAGTTCAGGCGGAAAATGCAGATGGAGGTATTATCCTTACTGCCAGCCATAACCCGGGACAGTGGAATGCATTGAAGCTATTAAATAATAAGGGTGAGTTTATTACTGCCGGGGATGGAGCTGAAGTTATGGAGATTGCAGATAAAGAAAAATTTGAATTTTCTCAGGCAGATCAGTTAGGGAAAATTACGGCAAGTAATTATAATGATTTCCATATTGACAAAATTCTGGGGCTTGATCTTATAGACCGGGAATCGATAAGAAACGCCGGACTAAAAATAGTTGTTGATTGTGTCAACTCTGTTGGAGGCATTGTGATACCTGAATTATTAGAAGCGTTGGGTGTAAAAGAAGTTGTTAAATTGTATTGTTCACCAACAGGATTATTCCCTCATAATCCTGAGCCGGTGCCGGAAAACCTGACTGCCATTTCTGAGAAAGTAAACGAAACCGGTAGTGACCTGGGATTTGTGGTGGATCCTGATGTTGACCGTCTTGCTATTGTTGATGAGAATGGTATGATGTTTGGCGAGGAATATACACTGGTGGCTGTTGCTGATTATATTCTTAATCATAAAAAAGGGAATACTGTTTCAAACCTTTCTTCCAGCAGGGCTTTGAAAGATATTACAGAACAATACGGAGGTGAATATTTTGCTACAGCTGTTGGTGAGGTCAATGTTGTTAAGGTAATGAAAGAACAAAATGCTGTTATAGGAGGGGAGGGGAACGGGGGAGTGATTTATCCTGATTTGCATTATGGCAGAGATGCATTGGTGGGCATAGGCTTGTTCTTGTCACATCTTGCAAAGTCGGGAAAATCATGTTCTTCCCTGAGGACTCTCTATCCTGATTACCATATATTGAAAAGAAAAATACAACTAACACATGAAATAAATATTGATCAATTGTTGGAAGATCTGAGGTCTGATTATAAGGAATTTCCCATGAACCTTGTTGACGGAGTTCGAATTGACTTTCCCAACGGATGGGTTCATCTGAGAAAATCTAATACCGAACCAATTATCAGGATAATTTCCGAAGGTAAAACAGTTGAGGATGCCCGGGAGTTATCAGATATGCTGATGAACCGGATCGATAAGAAAATGTAATTATTCTTACTTTTTGGGAATAAAATGCGTTTTTCAATTGTCAAATATATTTTGGGGTTGTTAAAAATTGTTAAATAAAAAGAAACTAATTGAATCGTTCATATATTCGTGAGTTAATCTTGAATTTCATTAATCACAGTTAAATCTATTGATGCGCATGAAAAAACTTATTTATATTTCTATTGGCGTAATCGCGGTTCTGATCATTTCAATTGTCATTTTCAATAAAGTAACAGGCGGAGAAAGTTCTGAATACCTGAAGGTGAAAGTAAAACGTGGAGATTTTGAGATATTGGTTACAACTACCGGAGAACTGCAGGCTGAAAATTCTGAAGATATTACTGCACCGCAGAAACTCAGAACCAGTCGTCATTTGCGATTCGGACAGATCAAAATCCAGGACCTGATCCCGGAAGGAACTGTAGTAGAAAAGGGAGAATATGTAGCAACACTCGACCGGTCAGATGCTCTTAACAGACTTAAAGACATTGAAGATGAGTTGGAAAAAAAGCAATCATCTTATACCAAAACCAGGCTTGACACTACAATCCAACTCCGAAATCTTCGTGATGAATTAATTAACCTTGAATTTACGGTAGAAGAAAAAGAAATAGTACTTGAGCAATCAAAATTTGAACCGCCGGCGACTATTCGCCAGGCAAAGATCGATCTCGACAAAGCTCAACGGGCTTTCGAGCAGGCTAAGAAAAATTATAAACTCAAAGTACAGCAAGCCGAAGCTGACATGCGCGAAGCAGAGATCAATTTTGCCAAGGAGCAACGAAGCAAGGATGAAATGCAGAGCATTATTGATAAATTTGTGATTCATGCCCCATCACCGGGAATGGTGATCTATAAAAAAGAATGGGGAGGTAAAAAAAGAGAAGTAGGCTCAATGATAAGCCCCTGGGATCTTACCGTAGCAACCCTACCCGATCTTTCTTCCATGATATCCAGAACATATATTAATGAAATAGATATCAGTAAAATTAATGCCGGCCAGAATGTCAGAATAGGAGTAGATGCTTTTCCCGAAAAGGAATACACCGGCATGATAACAGATGTTGCGAATATTGGTGAACAATTACCTAATACTGATGCCAAAGTATTCGAGGTTATTATTCAGATCAATGAATCTGATCCAATTCTAAGACCATCTATGACAACCAGTAACAAGATAATTACTGCGACCTTTGAAGATACATTATTTGTCCCGCTTGAGACTATACAGTCAGATGACAGTATTCCTTTTGTATATACAACCAAAAGCGTAAAGCAAATTGTAGTCCTTGGTCCCTCGAACGAAAATGAGGTGATCATTGAGCATGGCCTTGAGGAAGGTGATGAGATTTGCCTGACTATTCCGGATAATAAAGATAATTTTAAGTTTCGCGGAGAGGAACTTATTGAGATAATTGAAAAGAAAAAAGAACAGGAAAGGCAGGAAGAAGAAGCCCGGAAGGCTGAGACTAGAAAGCAATTGAAGATGAATGACAGTATGAAGCAGCTTGAGGGATTCGGAAAAGGAATGTCAAAAGAACAAATGGAGAAAATGAGAAAATCAATGGGAAAAGGGAATATCAGAATTAGGAAGAAACAACCGGAAGATGATAAATCATCAAAGCAGGTAATAGTGAAAAAAGAAGATAAATAAACAAGAAGGAGTCGGTTCGATTTTGATAAAAATAAACTGATGAAAAGATACTTTCATGATATAGTCATTGCCCTGGAATCAATCCTTGCCAATAAACTGAAATCTGTTCTGACGGCACTTGGTATTATATTCGGTGTGGCTGCAGTAATAAGTATGCTTGCAATTGGTAACGGGGCACAACAGGAGATTCTTGAACAGATAAAAATGGTAGGAGTAAATAATATTGTTATTAATCCTATTGTGCAGGACGAAAGCAGTAATGAAAGCGAGAATGGTAATGGAGAACAACAGCAGTCAAAGTTTTCAAGAGGATTATCCCTTCTTGATGCAAAAGCCATAGAGAAAATTGTGCCTTCTGTTAAAATGATCAGCCCGGAGATTGTTCTTAATTCCTATGTGATGCAAAAAGGTAAAAGATTGCCCGCAAAACTTTTAGGTGTCTCAAACGATTATTTTGAACTTTATAATCTGGAACTCTCCTCAGGTACTTTCTTTAATGATTATCATGAAGAACATGGTATACAGGTATGTGTTATCGGGGCAAATATTAAATCAAAATTTTTCAGCGATGAAAACCCTGTAAACAAGTACATTAAGTTCGGCAATATATGGTTAAAAGTGATTGGAGTGCTGGAGAGAAGTAGTTTTAGTCTGACAGCATATGAAAATACGGGTATAAATGTTTACAACGACAATCTTTATATACCTGTAAAAACGATGCTTTTACGATATCAGAACAGGGCTCTTATTAATTCAAAAATGTTTTCAGGATCAGGTACAATCATTATGAGAGGGATGGGGTTTATGTCGATAAGAAGCAGTGACCCGAGTGCAAACACATATTCTAATTATAATCAACTGGATAAGATCATTGTCCAGGTTGAAGAAACCGAACAATTGAAGTCAACTACCGAAGTGCTTGGTCGCATGATCCTCAGGCGACATTCGGAAGTTAAGGATTTTGAAATAATTGTTCCGGAACTTTTATTGAAACAACAGCAGCGAACTAAAGATATTTTCAACATAGTTCTCGGTGCCATAGCAAGTATATCTCTGGTAGTGGGAGGAATAGGTATTATGAACATTATGTTTGCCTCAGTGATGGAGAGGATCAAGGAAATAGGCACACGGATGGCCATTGGGGCAAAAAAAATGGATATTACCGTTCAGTTCCTGTCTGAAGCTATTATGATCAGTATTACAGGAGGTGTTATTGGAATAGTATTTGGAGTTGTGCTTGCTAAACTTATCAATCAATTTGCTGATATTTTGACCATTATTTCACCATTTTCAATTATTGTTGCTTTTGGTGTGTCAGCAGCTGTTGGTGTGATATTTGGATATTCACCGGCAAAAAGAGCCGCCGAGAAAGATCCGATTGAATCATTACGTTACGAATAAAGTCATTCAAACATGAGGAAAAAAATAGTTTTACTTTTATTTATCTTAACATGTTCTTTCCCTCTGTTCCCACAAGAGGCTGAAAGGCTGACACTAAGCGAGATACTGGAACTGGCCAGAAACCAGTCGCCGGATGCAATAATGGCCAAACACCGGTTTCGGGCGAATTACTGGGAATTTCGAACATACAAGGCAAAATTCCGGCCAAGCCTGAGTCTTGCTGCAACCCTGCCCGATCTAAACCGGTCCATTGACAAGATCACCTTCCCTGACGGATCTGACGCCTTTGTGGAAAGAAGCCTGGCCTCCTATTCCGTATCTGCCTCACTGATTCAGAATATTGCTCCAACAGGAGGCAGTATTTTTATGAGCTCGGAAATGGAAAGGATTGACCTTCTCAAAGATGACGGGACGTCAACTTCCTATCTTTCGACACCGATAAGTATAGGATTCAGACAGCCTATTTCAGGGTACAATAGTTTTAAATGGGAGAAAAAGATTGAGCCTTTGAAATACGAAGAGGCAAAGAAAGATTTTCTCAACGATATTGAAGATGTACATTTAAAAGGCGTAAACCTTTTTTTCAATCTGGCACTGGCACAACAAAACCTTGAAATATCAGAGGTTAATTATTCAAACTCTGATACCTTGTTCAGAATAGCGCAGGGAAGATATATGATTGGAACCATAGCAGAAGATGAACTGCTGCAGATGGAACTTAGGTTCCTTAATGCAGGAAATGACCTTCGTAAAGCAGGTATCGATTTGCAGATAAGAGAATTTCGGATGCGTTCATTCCTTGGATTTAATGATAATATAAAAATAGAACTGGTAATCCCGGATGAAATACCTGAATTGGATGTTGATGTGCAAAAAGCTATCAGCCAGGCTAATGAAAACAATCCTGAACTTTTATTTTTGGAAAGACAGCTTCTTGAAGCGGCAATGAATGTTGCTGAAGCAAAATCTGAAAAAGGACTCAATGCCGACCTTTTTGCCACATATGGATTAACACGGAGTTCTGAAGATTTTTCAAGTGCTTATGTTAAACTCCTTCCACAGCAAAGAGTGAGAGTAGGGATTGAATTGCCTATTGTTGATTGGGGGCTTGGCAAGGGCAGGTACAAGATGGCACAATCAAGCCAGGAAGTTGTAAAAACAATGGTTCAGCAAGCAAGAGTTGATTTCGAGCAAAATATCTTCCTTAATGTTGCTCAATTTAATCTGCAGGATGATCAACTTTATTCAGCTGCTAAAGCTGATACTATTGCCAGGAAACGCTATGAGGTTGCCAAGCAACGATTCCTGATAGGCAAGATTGATGTCCTTGATCTGAATGTTGCTGATACGGAAAAAGATGTAGCAAAAAGAGAATATCTTTCTGCATTGCGGAACTACTGGACATATTTTTATACAGTCAGACGCCTTACTCTTTATAATT
>DAOVLD010000230.1 GCA_030631445.1 Bacteroidota bacterium | reverse complement strand
GTTCTTCAAATTATTACCCAGAAAGATGCTTCAGAATTAATAAAAGAGCTACGTGAAATGGGGTTTGGAATAACGGAAATTGACGCCATAGGAAAAGGCAAAAAAGTGCATGTGATTTATTCCATAATTAAAAGGCATGATATCCATGTTGTTACTGAGAGAATTAACCATTTTAACCCAAAAGCTTTTTATACTATTGAAGATATACGAGCAGTAAGCCAGGGCGTTTTTCCTGCCTATACTACCGGAACATCTCATGGGATTAGCAGGGTTTGGAGATGGAGAAAGGGAAAATGAAAATTGACATTAGTAAATATCTTTAATTTGATATTTCTTTCCGTTAAATTCGAATGTATTACCTTTTTCTAATCCTTCCATTACCATGTATAGCGGCACTTTTAAAGAAATACCAAAAATAGTTTCATTATTGAAGCTTATTTTCCCTAAACTTATGCAAATAATAAATTTCTGAACGTCTGTAACTACCACAGCTCCGAAACCTACTGTTTTACATTTTTTTTCGATGTCAATTTTTTCCAGTAATTCACGTTCAATCTTTGTATGTTCATATTGTTTTGCAAATACATCCCTTTTTCTGAGAAGTTGTGACTTATATGAATCGTAATGCTCCTGAGGTTGGCCATAATCTATGGCACTTTCCTGTATGTCATCCATTGCACTTTTAGCATTAAGTATATTTTTATCCTGTTGTTCCAGGCATTTTTCAATAAGTTTCCTTTTATATGCTAATTTATCCATAATCTTTCGTTTGAAAAAAGATTGATTTGACTCCTTTTCTTAAAATCGGGATACTGATTATAATAATTATCAGATATTATTTAATCAGATATTTGAAGATAATAGTATTTGAATAATTGTTATTTTGCGCTTAAATTTTAATAAAAATACAAAAAAAGTTTTAAAAATGAAAATCAGACAATTTATTTTAATAGTTCAGGTAATAATTCTTGTAATATTTACCAGCCAGCCGGCAATTGGTCAGGATAAGTCAGACTGGGAGGGAGGTTTCCCCGACGGATGTACAAGCATTACCGTAGGAAAACTTGCTTCTGCTGATGGTTCGGTATTTACATCTCATACCGATGATTCACATCGTACCCGTTCATGGATAGATATTGTTGCTGCAAAAGATCATGATCCAGGGAGTGTTTCAATTATGTATAAGAGGGTCTCTGACGATTCCGCTGCAATGCCTATGTACAGACATGATAAAATTGGTGAAATACCACAGATTAAGCATACCTATGCTTACATAAATACAGCATACCCCTGCATGAATGAACATCAACTTGGCGTTGGGGAATCTACTTTTGGTGGAAGGAGCGAACTACAGTCTGATTCAGGATTAATAGATTGCCAGCGCCTTTGCAGGTTGATGGTTGAAAGGTGTAAAACTGCCAGGGAAGCGATCAGGATGGCAGGTAAGCTTACTGCAAAATATGGATGGAACGATTCAGGTGAAGTCCTCACAATTGCCGACCCTGAGGAAGTATGGCATTTAGAGATCCTGGGTCCGGGAAAAGGAAAAGTCGGATCAATATGGGTAGCACAACGTGTTCCGGACGATCATATCTCGGTAAATGCCAATGCCAGTACGATTAAGGAAATTGACCTTAATGATCCGGATCACTTTATGGCATCGGATAGCATTTTAGAGATAGCTAAAGAAAATGGCTGGTGGAATCCTGAAGATGGAGAATTCAGGTTTTGCTATGCTTATGCTCCGGATAGCCGTACTTCTTTCGCTTCACGCAGAAGAGAATGGCGTGTTTTCGATCTGGTTGCTCCGTCATTAAATCTTGATCCAAGGGCTGAAAATTATCCGTTTTCAGTTAAGCCGGATGAACTCGTAACACTTGAAAAATTAGTGTCACTGTTTAAAGATTATTTCGAAGATACCCCTTTTGATATGACAAAAAATATGACAGTTACCGATGCGGATGGAAAAACAGTTATATCACCGCTTGCTAACCCTTTTATGCCCTATGATGCAAATAAACTTCATAGGATAAATGGTGGCTGGGACTGGCGCGGTGAAAGGACCATTGCACGTTGGTATACAATGTATGCAACTATTATTCAGTGTCGCAACTGGTTGCCTGATCCGGTTGGCGGAATAGTATGGATGGCACAGGATAATGTAGCATCATCAATCTATATTCCTGTCTATTGCAATATATCTGATATGCCCGGTCCTTATAAAGTTCCGGGAAGACCAAATGGTTTTAACCATGAATCGGCATGGTGGGCTTTTAACCGTCTTGGCACTCTTACAGCACAACGATGGGGAGATATGCGGCATGATGTGGCTGAGGTCTGGGATCCTTTGCAAAAGGACCTGTTTATGAAACAAGCAGAAATAGAGAAAAAAGCACTGGAGATGTATGAAGCAGGAAAACATAAAAAGACAATAGAATACCTTACAAACTATACAATCACATGGGGCGAAAAGGTGGTGAAAAAAGCATGGGAACTGGGTGATCTGCTTTGGACCAGGTATGATGAGAAGTTTTAACCTGCTTCAAGATTCATTTTTTTCGAAAATACTGTAATTTTTTACTATCTAAACCTACTATTATAATGGAACAAACATAACAAACCGTCTGTATTGAAATCAATAAATAAAATAGAATTATTCGAAATAATTGAAAAATACCAGGGAATCATCCATAAAGTAAATAGTATTTATTTCAAACATAAGGAAGACAGGGAGGATAATTTTCAGGAAGTTATTTATCAACTATTCAAATCATTTGCCTCCTTGAGAGATAGAAATAAAATCACATCATGGATGTATAAAGTGTCGATAAATACTGCAATTACAGCGCTAAGAAAAAATAATAGAGTAAAAACCAAATCTGAATTTTCTGATAATGATGTTATAGTAATTAGTGAAAATAATTCTGAAGAATTCAATGAAAAGACCAGTCATTTATATACTGCAATTAATAAGCTCAGTGAAATTGAGAAGGCAATTATTTTATTGTATTTGGATGAAAAATCTTATAACGAAATCGGAGAGATAATTGGTATATCAAAAAATAATGTTGGTGTTAAAATATCAAGGATAAAAGAAAAATTGAAAATCACATTAAAAAATAAAAATTATGGATAAGGATGAAATAAAAAACACATGGCAAGGTGCTAATCGTTCCATAGAGAATTTTAGCAAAGAAGAGATAGAAAAATTAATTAATCAAAAAAACAGAATTATTATGAGAAAATTTATTCTCTGGTTTATCATTTCAATTATTTTAAGCATCGGATTATTACTTTACCTGGTTATTACATCTGTTTTGAGATTTGATGATTTGAATTTTGTTTTTGTGAATTTGTTATTATTCATTTTAACTATTTTCTTATTGACAGAATACTTACTAGGTTATTATAAGCTAAATTCGATCAAAATAGCCGATGGCAATTTAAGAGAAATGATACAACAAAAAATAAGGCTAATAAAAAGATACCTGATTGGGACAAAATTAAGTTCTTTAATAATAATTCCATTTGTTATTCTTTTAATGATTTCAATTTATGTTTTTTTTGAAAAAGAGGATATGATAAAAGTATTGGTGATGGATGATGCTATCTGGGGCTTAATTTTCGGAGGGATAGTTGCAATTATAATAAAATGGTGGGCAAGGAAAAAAATG
>DAOVLD010000143.1 GCA_030631445.1 Bacteroidota bacterium | reverse complement strand
CTTTTTAAACAATTTTCTATTGTGACATTTTGAATAAAATCCTCACTCATAACATCCCATATAACAATCTGATACTTTCCTTTCAAGGCCTTTATCTGTATTGGCCTTATCCTCCCGTAAGGTGGTCTGAACAAAGTACCCGGAATTAGCTTTGCAGCCCTTTCAATATCTTCCACATATTTTTTTTTCCCTGTTCTCCATCCGTCCGGATGACTATACGAATGATTCCCAACTGCATGTCCCTCCTGTTGTATTCTATCAAATATCTCCGGGTATTTTTCAACATTCTTCCCCAAACAAAAAAAGGTAGCCCTTGCATCATGCCTGGCTAATATGTCCAAAACCCGTGGAGTTACTTCAGGATCAGGTCCGTCATCAAAAGTAAGATATACCTCATTATTATTGTTTGGAATTGTCCAGATAAGCTCAGGAAACCATTTGCGGATCCATACCGGGGGCTTCTGGTATAACCTTTTCAAAATATCATGCTCCTTTCCTATACAATGTATAAAAAGTATTAAACTTTTCTTTTAATTGATTATTAAGTTCATCTTGTTGGAATAACTCCGTTATCCGGATTAATTCCTGCAATATCTGAAGTCCCAATTGCTTTTCCCTTTGTAAAGTCTTTGAAAACCTCCTTTCAAGAGAAAAGAAATAGTCCAATTTTGAAATATACATATCTGCCATCTCCGTTGCAACCTTATTTGCTTCTTCAATATTTCCAAGATTGTAATATACTTCCGGTATCTGAACTGAGAAATACCCATAAGGAACCCTTTCATTTGGAAAAAGATCCATGCTGCGGTCTATAACCTTTCTTGCAGAATCTTTTTTCTCTTCCTTTATTAATTTTAAAGCCAGTCTGGTAAATGAACTACGAAAATTCGTAAGCATTCGTTTATTATTTTCATCCATATATACTTTAGGATCAGTAACGCCACCCCACTTAAATTTGTTCATTAAATTATCATACATTATTTCTGATTCAATCCTGCCGTAAAAACCATCTATTTCATTAACTTTTACCGGAACAATACGATAAGCAAGACCTTCAACCTGAAAATAATTTTCAAGCCCCATGTAAGCTGATCCGGGCACAGTAATAGCAATGTATATTGGTCTGTTCCAATTGTTGTTAGCCAGCAAATCGAGTACCATTAAATCATTTTTATACACTAATTCCGAAGGATATTCCCATTTCATTTCTTTAAGTATATTTCCGGCTAATCTAACAGGTATAGTTCCCGTATTGATAACATTAGCAGAATCGATCTTAAGGAGAAATTTTTTTGTTGGGAAGAAATCAAGTAATTCACCTTTTGCAAAGGGTGATCGTGTTTTTGTTTTCCTGCTATCACTGGCAACAAAATTCATAAGCTCTTTCAGGTCATAATACCCATCAATTTTCTCATTAAAAAGCACAATGTCTCTTGTCCCCTGTATGTATTTTTCTTTTTTCAAAGAAAACGGAACCGGATCTGATTCATAAGCTTTTGCTCTCATCTGATCAATATACCAATCTCCTCCCAGGTAACTAAGATTCACCACACGTACATCTGTTCGTATACCCTCTACCTCCTGGACATACCAGAGGGGGAAAGTATCATTGTCACCATTAGTGAATAATATCGCATTTGGTGCACATGAATTCAGGTAATTGGTGGCGAAATCACGAGCTGTATATCTTCCCGACCGGTCGTGATCATCCCGGTTTTCGAAGGCCATCAGAAGCGGTACAAATACAAAACCGGCCAGAATAGAGATTCCAACACTCAAACGATAAGGCAAAGTTTTATTCAAATAGTCAGCAATCGCATAAATGCCAAGCCCTATCCAAATACTGAAAGCGTAAAAAGAACCGGCATAAGCATAATCCCTTTCCCTGGGCTGATGAGGTGTTTGATTAAGATAGATCACAATGGCTATGCCGGTAAAAAAGAATAATAACATTATTACCCAGAAATTTTTCTTATCCCTTTTATAATGATATATTAAGCCAAATAACCCAAGTATCAATGGAAGTAAATAGTATCTGTTCTTTGCAGGATTGTTTTTCAAATGACCGGGCAGGTTTTCCTGGTCTCCCAATCGCCATTCATCCAGAAAATTAATTCCACTCAGCCAGTTACCTTCAAGAATACTCCCATGTCCCTGAATACCATTTTGCCGCCCTGCAAAATTCCACATAAAATATCTGAAGTACATATGTCCAAACTGATAACGAAAGAAGAATTTCAGATTCTCGCCAAAGGTTGGCTTGGTAACCTGTCGCGATCCGCCCTTTCCGTCACTAAGGGCTAAATTTATGCCTTTAATCCCTGCCCATTCTTTATAATCCCGAATATGCTGATCTTCTCTGCCATACATCCTTGGGAACAGGGTCATAAACCTGCTGTCATACACATATTCGGGTTTCTTCATTGTAACAATATATTTCCCGTCTTTCCTGGCATATAGCCGTTTCCCATCTTTAATATCTCTCAACGGGGCGTTGTAATATTGTCCATGAATTAAAGGACGACTACCATATTGTTCCCTGTTCAAATATGATAGTAAGGAAAACAGGTTGTCAGGATTGCTCTGATCCATTGGGGGATTTGCTTCAGACCTTATTAAGATTAGAGCATAAGATGAATATCCGATAAGTATCACAGTTATACCGGTAATAATTGTATTAAGTACTACCTTTTGTTTTTTAATTGTATATCGTATACTCCAGGTAATAAGGATTATCAGGATAATAATATAAATAATTACTCCTGAATGATATGGAAGATGGAGAAAGTTTACACAAAGAAGCTCAAATATTGTAGCCAGCTTTACAACTCCTGGAATAATTATATACATAATTGTACCAAGTAAAACTATTGAAACCAAAGATGCAGTGATAATGCCTTTTTTTGAAGGTTTGTATTTTCGGAAATAATAAACAAAAACAATTGCCGGTATAGCAAGGAGGTTTAAAAGATGAACTCCTATTGATAAACCCATCAGGTAACAGATTAAAATTAACCATCGGTTAGCATATTTCTCATCGGCAATGTTTTCCCATTTAAGAATAGCCCAGAATACTACTGCTGTAAATAGAGAAGATGTTGCATACACCTCTCCTTCAACAGCAGAAAACCAGAATGTATCAGAAAAAGTATACGCCAGCGCACCTACTATTCCACTCCCCAGAATCAGAAAATGACCGGTTTTACTTTTATCTCCAATTTTTATAAAAAACTTACTGGCAAGGTGGGTAATTGTCCAGAACAGGAAAAGAATTGTAAATGCACTTACAAATGCTGATAAGGAATTGATCATCGCCGCTACATTTAATACATTCCTGCCGGCAAACAGTGAAAAAAACCTTGCCAGTAACATAAAAAACGGAGCTCCGGGCGGATGTCCAACTTCAAGCTTATATGCAGACGAAATAAATTCTCCGCAATCCCAGAAGCTGGTTGTCGGCTCAATTGTCAGGAGATAAACAACTAAGGCAATAAGAAATATGATCCAACCGACCAGTATATTGTAGAATTTTGTTTGTTTCATTGTAACCTTTCAGTGTCTTAAATGTTGAATCTAAATATTTCCTATCTTATTATGTTTTATATTTATAAGTCGGCAATCTTCAGTCTGCAGTCAGCAAACTGAAGACCGGATTAATTATACTTTTCAGTACCGATTTATCGGGAATTTGATTAAATAATCGTCCAATTTCTTAAGATTGTTTAATGTAAAAGCTTCTAGTATATATAGTTAAGTTTCTAAATCCAGTTGCCATTTTTATTTGTTTTATTGCCGACTGTGGACTGTGGACTGCCGACTGATTAGTTGTGTTTCATTTTATTTATAAAATTTTAAACTCTCACGGGGTTTTAATTGATTTCTTCAATAAAAAATTTTGTTTATAATTGATATATAAGCCATGTGAAAAATCAATTTTACCCGAATTAAAATCATATAAAGGTTCTATTCTTGCAGTAATGTAAAGATTTTTCATAATTCTGATTTCCTGTAAAAACCGTATTATGAATAATTCCCGGTTCGGATCAATAAAATCAGGATATTTAAATGTAGTTGATCTGGAATTGTAAAGGGCTCCACCATGGTGTGAAATATATTTATTGCCCTTCCAATAACTTAGCATCAAATCGAAATATTTTGTCAAAAAAGTCAGGTTCAAATAAGTTCCATGTCCATTGCTGAAAACATCTGTCTTTTCAAATGAAATATCATCATAAAATGTAAAGTAATTATCTGTCCTGAGACCCTGAAAAAAAGAGTTATTTTCTGAATTCCATTGAAAACTTAAACCAACAGCAGAGTTGAAAACTGTTTTTAAAGGAAGAGGTGAGGCATCAATCTGTCCTCCTTTATGCATCCCAAAAATTTGTACAGGAATATCCAGAACAAATCTTTCCCTGTCAAAGATCTTTACCACTCCTGAAATTCCTAAGGATACTTTTTCTTGTTCCATTTCTCCCCTATAAAGCATATGTTCCCAATTTATCCATAAATCGAGATAAAACAAGCTATGGTTATATATTACCTGGATTCCATCTTCTAAACGATCGGTTAAAATATTCTCGAAGTCATACATAGGCTCTATTAGCCCGTGTTTCAGGCTCCCATCTAACTTCCCAAAAATAAAAGAAAGAGAGTCTTTTCTAATAGAAACAGAATAGGTAGGAGCTAATCTCGAATATTTATTATTTCCAAAATCCTTCCAAACAAAAATCCCTGCCCGTATACCAATATTTTCAGAAGGGAAAAATACAACTTCCGGATTTACCTGGTATCCAAACAAGGTATAACCATCTGCAATTTTATTGAAATATTCATTGTTCTTTGTAAAATTTAAATTGGAAAAACTGAAATACAGGCACTTACCTTTTTCTGCCTGAAATGAAGAAGGTAAATAAAAAGCCTTATTGTTAAGCTGGCAATACGAATCAGTTATAAGAAAGGAAATGAAAAAAATAAAAAACAATCTGATTCCTGATATATATTTTCTTTTTTTAGTCATCGTTATTACCTAACTAGTGTTTGTCCATAGAGTTAAGTATTTTCTTAAATGAAGCACCAAATAACAAAAAACAAATAACAAATAATATCCAATTTTCGAAAAAACAAAATCCAAACAGTATATATACAAAAATTTGTTTGATTTTTAAATCATTAGAATTTGAGATTTATTTATTCACAAAATTATTAATTTTAAAAGGTGTTCATGAGATCACTTCGTTAAGTTGTATTTTGATGCTTGTCATTTGTGATTTTTTATTTACTTATAATTTCTGACTTAATAGAAGGCACTTTAATGTATAAAATTCATAAAATCAGGACTACCCGTCTGCCATAGTTATAGCCCTATAATTTACTTTAAAATAAACCGCCATGGTTTATTTTTCCATTTATCACCCGCATAATCTATCCCTACTCTTGAAGCAGTATAAAAAT
>DAOVLD010000292.1 GCA_030631445.1 Bacteroidota bacterium | reverse complement strand
GGTCTTTTCACTTTCCTCGAAAAGAAAAGCGGAATTCCTGTTTACCTGCCTCACTCATTTCCTAAAGAATTTATTGATAAAGTGAAAGATGCAAAGGCAACTGTAATTCTTACAAATGAGCCTGTTGAGATCTGCAAAGATGTATTTTCCACCGGAGAAATTGAAGGACCGGTAAACGAACAATCGTTAATTGTTAAAACAAATAAAGGGCTTGTAGTAGTGACAGGATGCTCTCACCCGGGCATTGTCAACATTATTAAGAGAGTACAAGAAATTATGGGAGAAGAGGTTTATTTGGTCTTTGGCGGATTCCATCTTATGAAGCACTCAGAAAAAGATGTTAAAGAAATTATTAGTCAATTCAGGAAATTAGGCGTAAAAAAGTGTGGGGCAACTCATTGCACCGGCGATAAGCAAATAAACCTATTTAAAGAAGCATACGGAAACGATTATATTGAAATGGGTACAGGCAGGGTATTGGAATTTTCACCAAAGATGAGCAACTGATACGATGTTGCAGTGTTTCGAGTTACGGGTTACGAGTTAAGAATAGTCAATGCAGGGAAGAGCGTTAACGATTCTCAACCCCGTCAGCGGTTATAAACCCTAACGGTGGTTGTTCTTGCGAGATTACGCCTCCCTCTCAGGTAATCAATCAATATCAGCAAGAAAAATTTAAAGGAACTTATTGACATAAAGGGTTCGCTGTAAATAAAAAACAAAGGATATTTTGATTATTACAATCGAAAAAAATTCGCAATTTATTTCCTGCCGGTTTTGAAACCTACAGGGTTTCGTGGTTCGTTTTTCTTTTCAATCAACTGGCGTATGGCTTCAAACACTACCCGGAACTGTTGGTCGTATTTGTTTTCCATTTTATCCAGTTTCTTTTTCAGTTCTTTATTTTGGCCAATCAACTCCCTCATTCGTACAAAAGCACGCATAATGGCAATGTTTACCTTAATCGCTTTTTCGCTGCGCAATACGCCGCTGAGCATGGCAACTCCTTGTTCGGTAAAGGCAAAAGGTTTAGCTCCGCCAAACTTACTTTTAGATGGTATCACATTTTGTGATACCAGGTTTTCAATTTCTGATTCAGTAAGTTCAAACATAAAATCTTCCGGAAAACGATCAATATTCCTTTTTACCTGTTGCTTCAAAACTCTTGTTTCCACATCGTACAAGGCAGCGAGGTGAAAATCGAGCATTACTTTAACACCTCTGATGTAATAGATTTGGGAGATGATATTTTCGGATTTTATTAAATCACTCATGCCGGGTTGCTTTAGGAGCCTATCACAATTTGTGATATCATATAATTAAATGCCAAATAGTCTAACTGTTTATAGCAAACTCTCCGATAAAATCAGAAATAAATAATAAGTGTTGACCAGGAAAAAATTAGATTTGTACAAGGCACTAATAATTTTGTAAATCCCATCCCTAACTCCCCGTATTTCATCTGTTTATAATTAATTTTTAATTGGCAGATGTATAACAAAAAATAATCATCCCTGTGTATGACAAAATGGTTTTGTTTTTGTTATGCTCGGTTCATATATCAATATCGTTTTCGCACGGAATGGATGCCATCATCACCGGAATATTCAGCCTTCGGGACCGGTACATGAAAAAGAAGCGACAGAGTAAGGCTTGCGCAACGGTTACTATTGTTATGCACTGGCGGTTCTTGTTTCTGTCTGTACGTCTGTCAATTATTTCCGTCATATTAAACTTGTCGTTACTGTTTCATAGATTTTTTCTGATACTCATATTTACCTTCGCCACCAATCATCATCGTCATTCTCGTCTTCATCATCAAATCCGTAGTTATACGAATTGCCATTTTCATCATCGTAATCCGGATCCAGATGGTAGGGGTAGTATTTCATCCAGTCATTACCATACTTCCTTTTTATGTAGTTGATTTCACACTCAAACTGCATAGCACGATCTTCTTCAGGGCTAAGCTCTTCATCACTGAATCCTGCAAAGAGCTCCTCAAAAAAACGGCACTGGCAATAATCTCCTAAAGAGCATTTTCCATGTTCTGTGCCAGGAGTGCAAAGTTGAAAAAATCCCATGTGCCACTGTTTTACTTTTGCTTCCTGGCAAAAATTGTCACGAATAGTAGCATATTGAACACGGTCGGGTACCTGAGTTTGAAGCACAAATACCCAGTTATAGGCATCAAGCATTTTTTTTAAAGCGTTGAGAAGCCGGCTGACCTGATAGTCAGACAATAATTCGGGAGGCGGTAGCTGAACCTTACTGATGCCCGTCCACTCTTCAAGCATACGGGTTGGGGCCGTATTATCCTCCTCTTCTTCCGACACCCAGTCATATATGCACAGCTCCTGCTTCACATAAGGCCAGCTTACATTTTCGGTAGCATAAGTAATATCCATTAAAAGCTGTTCTAAATATCTTTCCATACCAGAAAAAGTTGTTATTCAAATAAATCCCGGATAAAATTAGAAATAAGTTATATGGTGTTAATCATT
>DAOVLD010000001.1 GCA_030631445.1 Bacteroidota bacterium | reverse complement strand
TAGTTATACATGAGTTGAGGGAAAGTATCCCGAAAAAGGTAAACAAATACATTAAATTGCGAAAAAGCATAGGTGTTTAAATAAATAAAAACTGTTAGTTTTATTGCAAGCACTATATACTTACCGGTAACTATTCAGTGTCTTAAGTTTAAAAATGGCTAATCTCATAATACTTTGCATTTTTTAGTCGGCAATCTTCAGTCGGCAGTCGGCAATCTGAAGACAGGACTATTTATACTTTTCAATCCCGATTTATCAGGAATGTGATTAAGTGATCGTATATTATAATTGTTTGGTTGTTATTTACTTTTTTGCCGACTGCTTACTGTGGACTGCCGACTGATTTACTTCCTGAACTGTTTTGCCTTTTCTTCAAGTAATAGTACATACTCTTTTATTACCGGGGCTTCGTTTATACCACCTGCCTGTTTAGCCAGCCTGAAGGCTTCTTCAATATTTCCTTCCATTTCGTTTATCACGGCAAGATTAAAAAGGGCAGCTGAAGCAATTTTATTATCCGGGTCGTTGGTATATTTCTTCCAGATCGTTGCAGCACTCTTCCAATGTCTCTGTTTCAGATGCTGATTAGCAATTTTAAAATCCCGGCTTCCTTTTATAAAAAGAACCCTCTCTACGGTTGTTCTTTTCGGATACAAACGGCTTGAGAAATCAATACCGGCAAGTTTTCCAGCCTCTTCAACAGCAAACATTTTTGAAGGCAAATTTCTCATAGCTTCTTTTTGTGTTTTCCCTTCGAATTCCCATAGCTGAGTATGTTTCTTAAGCTCCTCAACAACAATCTGTTTGTCAGCCGGATAATATATACGCCATCCTGCTGTAATTTCAACCCGTAACCTTGCAAGAGGAATATGATCAATATTCTTATTATATACCTTTGTATTTGACCATATCTTTACATGATCTTTAGTTTCACGTCGTTGATAATATCCGTAATCAATATAGGTATTTGTATTAAAAACTTCCAGCGATAGCAAAGCATCTGAATTATACTGCCTGCATAAATTTTCAACTATTATCCAGTCAAGTGATTGAGGGAATTTCTTATCCAGTGTATCCACCCGTGGCACAGCAGATGTGTAAACCGGCTCCATACCGGGAGCATATCTGATATCATCAATAACAGATTCAACAGCTTTCTTTGCTCCAGCCTGGTTAATAACAGGTCCTTCGCCTGCAATGAGTCCCTTAACAACCTCATCAGGTTTCTCAAATTCTTCCTTCAGGCATCTGTTGGCGATAAGTATTCTTCCAATATCAACAGGGATTTCAATTGACGGGGGTTTTGTAACATCAACTACAAACTTTGAAGTAGAACATGAACACAATACAATGAACAAAAAAACAAAGGTATATTTAGAAAACCCTCTTTTTCCCATTTCTATGCTTTCGTTACAATTATTGCTAAATTAAGGAAATAACTTAGTTTTAATCAGGCTTTTTATAGATAAATTACATCTTAAGGAAAAAGGGCAACTTAATGCCCTTTTCTCTTATAACGGATCCAATGAATATTTAAAAATAAGAATCCTTGATAATCTTTAACTAATCAGAAACTACATTAAATTAATCACTTCTGAATTTGAAAGAGAGACGTAATTTGGTACGGTAAGCAGTTACCTTACCGTTCTCCACTTTCATGTCCATGTTAATAACCTCCGCAATACGAAGATCTTCGAGCGTCTCACTTGCCTTTGCAATTGCATTTGTAGCTGCGTCTTCCCATGACCGGGAACTTGAACCAATAATTTCAATTACTTTGTAAACACTGTTTTCCATAATTTATCAGATTTTGAAGTTAATACAAAAAATATATATAAATATATGAAATTCAGAGACAAAAGTCAATGGAAATAGCAAAAAAAATATGAGTTAAAAGTTATATGTTATGTTTTCTCAATCTTCTTCTTCATTCTTCAACTCATCTCTCACCTCTCATCTCTTCCAACTCACCTACTCAACTTACTCAACTACTCACCTTACTCACGTTTTCATTCCTCCGCAAACACTTATCACCTGTCCGCTAACATATGATGAGAGATCAGATGCAAGGAACAAGGTAACATTAGCAACATCTTCCGGAGTCCCTCCTCTTTTCAGCGGGATCTGGTTGATCCATTCTTTCCTCATATCTTCCGGTATTTTATCAGTCATCTCAGTTAGAATAAATCCCGGAGCAATGGCATTGCACCGAATGTTTCTCGATCCAACCTCCCTGGCAACTGACTTAGTAAATCCGATTATCCCGGCTTTAGAAGCTGAATAGTTTGACTGTCCGGCATTACCGCTGACACCCACCACCGAACTCATATTAATAATACTGCCCGAACGCTGTTTAAGCATGTACATCTGAACGCATTTAGTAAAGTTGAATACCGATTTCAGGTTGACAGTGATCACTGCATCCCATTGATCTTCAGTCATCCTCATTAACAAAGTGTCTTTTGTTATTCCTGCATTATTAACGAGGATATCGATTTTGCCAAACTCAGCAATTATCTGTTCAACTACCTCCTGCGTCTGATCCAGTTTACTTGCATCTGATGCATAGGCTTTTGCCTTAACACCTTTGTCAGTAACCTCTCTTTCAACAGCTTTCGCTGCATCATCATAAGCCAGGTCGGTAAAAGCAATATCAGCCCCTTCTCCGGCAAGTCTGAGGGCAATGGATCGTCCTATGCCTCTTGCTGCTCCTGTTATTAATGCAGTTTTTCCTTCAAGTAGTTTCATATGTTTAAGGTTTAAATTTAAAATTCTTATTTAGTGTTTGTCTCTAAAGTCAAGCATTCTCATAAATAAGCACCAAATAACAAAAAACAAATCTCAAATAAACTCCAATTAACAAAAAACAAAAATTCAAAACAGAATTAACCAATATATTGTTTTTGCGTCTTTCTTTTTTTTCTTCTTTGAACATTGGGATTTGATATTTATTTGTTATTTGTTGCTTGTCATTTGTGATTTAATATTTATTTAAACTTTCGGACTTTATAGATGGACTTTATTTAGTACTTCAAACATGGTTTTTCCTATATCTGCGGGCGATTCAACAACATGGATACCACATTCCTTCATTATCTTCATTTTAGCTTCAGCAGTATCACTCTTTCCCCCAATTATTGCTCCGGCATGACCCATCCTCCGTCCTTTTGGAGCTGTTCTACCAGCGACAAAACCAACAACCGGCTTAGTTCCATTATCCCTTATCCAGTAAGCAGCTTCGGCTTCCATATTACCACCTATCTCTCCTATCATTATAATCCCTTCAGTTTCCGGGTCTTCCATAAACAGTTGAATTGCTTCTTTTGTTGTGGTCCCGATTACCGGATCGCCACCGATACCTATACAGGTTGATTGCCCAAGTCCTGATTTTGTGATCTGGTCAACTGCCTCATAAGTTAATGTACCTGAGCGTGAAACAATCCCAATTCCTCCCTTCTTGTGAATAAAACCCGGCATTATACCAACCTTGGCTTCTCCTGGAGTTATTACCCCCGGGCAGTTAGGACCAACAAGTCTTGCTTTCTTATCTTTCAAATATTCTTTAACCTTTACCATATCTGAAGCAGGGATCCCTTCGGTGACAGTTACAATAACCTTAATTCCTGCATCTGCTGCTTCCATAATAGCATCAGCAGCGAATGCAGGAGGGACAAAAATAACAGAAACATCAGCACCGGTTTTTGCAACTGCTTCATGAACAGTATTAAACACCGGACGGTCAAGATGAGTCTGTCCACCCTTACCGGGTGTTACTCCTCCCACAACGTTTGTACCGTACTCAATCATCTGGGTTGCATGGAATGTTCCTTCACCACCTGTAAATCCCTGTACAATTACTCTCGAATTTTTATTAACTAATATACTCATAATCTCAACTTTTTTTTGAATTTCTCAAAAGTATATTATTTAGCTAATTATTCAAAAAGAAAAGAAGGAATAAAGGGAATAAAGGGGATACACCCAGTACCTTGAATCTCTTTACAAATTAACCAATTAAAAATTAAAAATTAAAAATTAAAAATTGAGCCCACTCCGAAAAGTGTTAATCTTGCCACAAAGACACAAAAACACAAAGATACACGAAAGATAAGGTAATGAAAATAAGCCCTTTGTGATTCTTGGTGACTTTGTGATTTAGTGGCATTTTCTTTTTTTGACTTTTCGGAGCATACTCAACCTTGAACTTTCTTCTTAACGACTTGTTCTTTCTTTACAAATAAACTCATCAACAAATAAACAAATAAACTTACACATTGCTAAGGGTTCAAGATTTATTATGCAGTTTTGTATATTTGCAAAAACTCCAATAAAATTGAATAATCAGGATACAATATGTGCCATTTCAACACCTCCTGGTAACGGGGCAATTGCCGTAATACGCCTGTCGGGCGATAAGGCAATACAAATTACAGATAAGATATTCCATCCCGGAGACAAGAAAAAACTGGCTAAACAGCCTGCAAATACCATCCATTACGGAACAATAAAAGATAAGGACAAGTTGGTTGATGAAGTAGTGGTTAGCTTGTTTCGCTCGCCCAATTCATATACCGGTGAGGATGTTGTAGAAATTTCCTGTCATGGAGCCACTTACATTCAGCAACTTTTACTCCGGGTATTGCTTAAATATGGAGCACGGCTGGCAAAACCCGGTGAGTTCACCATGCGCGCCTTTATGAATGGAAAGATGGATCTATCACAAGCCGAAGCTGTTGCCGATCTTATCGCCTCTTCCTCTGCTGCATCACATAGAATTGCCCTGAAGCAGATGCGTGGGGGATTTTCTGAAGAAATTAAGAACCTGCGGAATGAATTGCTGAGTTTTATTTCACTTATTGAGCTGGAGCTGGATTTTAGTGAAGAAGATGTGGAATTTGCCGACCGGAAAGAGCTTAAAATCCTGGTTTCACGTATTTACAGTATTATACATAGCTTGTCGGAATCATTTTCTCTGGGAAATGTTATAAAGAACGGTGTACCTGTAGCTATTGTAGGAAAGCCCAATGTAGGTAAATCAACCCTGTTGAATGCCTTGCTCAATGAAGAAAAAGCAATTGTTTCTGAAATTGAGGGTACTACAAGGGATGCAATTGAAGATACTGTTAACATCGAAGGGAATATTTTCCGATTTATTGATACAGCTGGATTAAGGGAAACATCTGATTTTATCGAGAACCTGGGCATTAGAAAAACATACCAGAAAATAGGCCAGTCGAAGATAGTACTATTACTGGTGGATGCCGGTGACGAAATTGACATCATTTACAAATCATATAGACATATCCTGAAACAGACCAGTGATGACGACAAAGATATCATCATAGTTGTAAACAAAACCGACCTGCTGGACAGGGAAGAGCTTCAGAATAAATTCCGCACAAGTGAATTCTCTTTTCTGCGGAAAAAGGACATGAGGGTAATAATTTCAGCTAAAGATCAGAAAATGGTACATAAGCTGGCGGGAAAGCTGGTTCAAACCATAAAGCCGGAGACACATGGAGAAAATGATATAATTATAACCAATATCCGCCATTACGAGGCTCTTGTTAACACCGGGGAAGCTCTTCTGCGGGTTAAGAAGGGAATGAAGCAGAATATCAGCAACGATTTATTAGCCCAGGATATCCGTGAAGCTCTTCACTATCTTGGTGAGATTACCGGTGATATCACTACCGACGAGATACTCGGGAATATTTTTAAGAATTTCTGTATTGGAAAATAAAACCCAAAATACCCGATCTGATATAATTTTATAGCTTTAGGATATCAATACGTTTTTCTAACAGTTCTTTGTAGTCATCTTTGAGAGATTGATTTAAAAAGGAGATATTTATTAGCTCAAACCATGATGATTTGGCATTGCTTAAATCTACAAGAATATTCTTAATGACTTTCGTATTTAGATTTAATCTTTCCAATCCTAAATAGTCAATAAGTATATTACGATTGAATTTTTTCTTTTTTCCTTTCAGGGTTAAAGCTGATTCTTCAATATCTTTTCCTAACACAATACTTGTATTAAGAAAGTCATATGCAGGACTTAATTCTATTTTATCATTTTGAGTAATCAATGAATAATTTTTTAGATGCATATCTTCATTCCCTGATAAAAAATTGAATAGAAAGCGTTTAAAAAACCTGCTTTTTTCAAGTTGCGGGAATGTACAATGATTTTCAATAATCATAATTAATTTTTCAACAGAATATTCATACTTAGTTTCTCTTTTTTCTTCTGCTAATTGAGCAAAATCTTCTAAAGGTAATTTGCTATTTTTTCCAAGCCTGTCAAATCTTTTAATGAAGTATGACAATGTTCCATCTTTAGAATATACCATACCGTGTATTGGTATATTTATTCCGCATTTAGATGCCATTTTCATTGTCAGGTCTTCATTTTCCGGTAATTGCGGGTATATGTGATGCTGGGGTTTTATGATATATTTCCCGTTTATATCAACTATTTCTAATTTAGATCGTTGAACATTTAATATCGCGCTAAGCTTTGGCTGAACTCCCTGAATAGACATTTTAGTTGCACGTACAGCAGCTTCATGCCTTTGCTCTTCAGCTGAGTATTCAATATCATTTAAATCAGTTAATTTTCTGGATAGCTGGTTTAAACCATTTCCGGAATATCTGCTTTCTGATATTTCGTATGTGATTGGACATCTACTCATAACATCTCCTCCAAACATACTGCTCCAACCAGATCAGAACCAACAGCTACTAATTGACTGAAATAATCGTCTTTATCTATTTTTTTTATTCTTAATAAACCATCTAATTGAATTCCTTCCGGAAGAAGTCCATCAAAAAAAGGTGGAAAAGAATTGAAATAAAATTCTTTAATTTCAACCGGCATTGTTAATGAAATAGGATCCCCTTTATAGTTATTGTCATAAGAAAACAGGTATTTATTATTTTTTTCTTCTTCAATTAAATAACCTGCAAGAGATTTATGCATAAATACTTTAGCTTTTCTCATAATGTTCAAATTTTTATGTTCTTCCCCTTCTTCCTTTCTTCCTTTCTTCCCAATATTCCATACTTCCATTATTCCACTATTCCATTCTTCCATCTTTCCATTAATGGGCTTTCTAGTGATATATTAATATTCAATGCATTAAAAACGTTAATTAATGATTTGAATTGGACTGTTTCTTTTCCTTTTTCTATATCAAAGACAACTGTTTTGCCAACACCTGCAATATCTGCTAATGATTTTTGACTTAACCCGGCTTTTTTTCGATGATATTTAATTACATCTCCAATATATTGAATGTATTTCATAATATATTACTGTTTAGGCAGTAAATATAATTGTTTTTATTGATATGTGCAATTAATATGATATAAAATTGCATAAAATACTGTCTCGGCAGTAAAATATATTGTTTTGTTACTTAATCCTAGCCTGGTGATTTCAATCGCCTGGCCGGTTACGTTAGTTATAAAGGTAAATATTAATGGGTTAATTAGAATAAGTTTTGTACCGGCAGAAAAGAATAACGTAATTAATAACGTAATTAAAAATTAATATACACGGATAATACAATGTAGTATATGTCTCTACGAAATGAATTCACCTATTCTTTCAAATAGCTCAGCATGTTTAATGGGTTTCTCAAGATAATCATCAAAACCTTTACTTTTTGCTTTCTCAATACTTTCAGATTCTGTATATGCGGTAAGTGCAATTATTGGCAGATTTTCTGATAATTGTTTTATTTGCCGGGTTGCTTCATAGCCATCCATTACCGGCATTTTCAGATCCATTAAAATAAGGTCTATATTTTTATTTTCCTTAAATTTCTTAATTGATTCTTTACCGTTTTTTGCCCATATTGTATTTGCATTTTCAAGTGTTAATAATTTATCAAGAAGCAGGTAATTGGAATTATCATCTTCAACAATCAATATTGTTTTATCACTTAACAATTTCTTTTCTTTTTCACCGGTTATCTTTTCCTCACTTAATTCTTCCTCAGGTTTACCATATGGAAGCGAGAAATAAAAAACAGACCCTTTTCCGGGCTCAGAATCGAACCAGATACTTCCATCAAGCAATTCAGTCAACTTTTTAACCAGGGTTAAACCTAATCCCACACCTCCGTATTTACGTGTATGGCTGTCATCAACCTGTCTGAATTTTTCAAAAACAATATTCCGATCATTTTCCGAGATACCTATTCCGGTATCCTTTACATAAAAAACTATTTTATCCGGTTCGGGTTTGAATCCATATTCAACATACCCTTCATCAGTAAATTTAATTGCATTCTTCAGGAGCAGGATAAGTATCTTATTGAATCTTGATTTATTGGTAACAAAAGTTGTTTCATTGCTATCGGCAGGGGAAAAATATTTTAATTCAAGATGCTGCTTTTTTTCCTTTTCCTGTATTGATTCGATTTCGGGATAAAGTTTCTGAAGAACTGAATCAACATTAAATTCTTCTTTTTGAATCCTTGACCTTCCACTTTCAATATCAGTAACATCAAGAATATCCTCAATAATTTCGAACAGCAGATAACCGCTTTTATTGATTAATTTCACATAATCAACTATTTCATTCTTTTCCATATCCTCGTTGATCAATTCAGAAAAACCGAGGATTGCATTCAAAGGAGTACGAAGCTCATGCGATATTGTTGATAAAAATGCTGACTTCAGCCTGTCAGATTCTTCAGCTTTTTCTTTGGCAATTATCAGGTCCTTTTCATTTTTTTTCTGTTCAGTAACATCTTCCAGTATCCCGATCAAAAAATCAGGATTTCCTTCCTCATCTCTTTTAACAGTTGCATTTATTACCACGTCAATAATTTCCCCGTCTTTTCGTATATACTGCTTCTCTATTCTTGCCTTTTCAATCTCTCTATTAATAAGCTTATCTACTATATTTACAGTCTTTTCCTTAAATTCATTAAGTGTAAGTTCCATAAACGTCATATTCATCAATTCGTTTTTTGAATAACCGACAATATTACAATATGACTTATTGACAGTCTGAAATTTCCCGTTCAGAAAAGTGATAGATACACCAACAGGTGCATTTTCCACCAATAGTCTGAATTTCTCTTCGCTCTGAACAAGAGCTGCCCGGGCTTTTCTGTGCTGTTGTCGGTTTTCGGCATCTTTAATTTCCCTTAATACTGCCTGACCCAGACGAAGCAAATTGTTTTTCATCAGATAATCATGTACACCTTTTTTCATTGCCTCAACTGCTACATCCTCACCGATGGTACCTGATACCATAATAACAGGCAAATCCTTATCATACTCATTCACAATTCTTAATGCTTCAATGCCATCGAAACCCGGCATGGAATAATCAGTGATCACGATATCCCATGCTTTTTCAGTTAAGGCATTCTTTAGTTTTTGTGCATTGTCAACATGTTTCCATGAGAATTTTATTCCCTGTTGTTTCAGTTGCACGGCAACCAATTCCGCATCATCCGGAACATCATCTACAATAAGTATTTTCAGGTCTTGCATATGAAAGATATTTAGCTAAATAATTGGTCAAATCGGTATTTATGTTATTAAAGGTAAGAATTAATTTGGAAAATGGAAATTCAGGGAAATAGGTAAGTGGGTAAGTACACTCACCTACTCACCTTATTCAAACCTAAAATAAAACGTTGTTCCTTCGCCTACCTCACTTTCAGCCCATATTTTTCCTCCATGTTTATTTATTATTCTTTGTACAATTGCCAATCCGATTCCTGTACCTTTATACTCTTTATCTGAATGGAGGCGTTGAAATGCAGTAAAAATTTTATTATAATATTTCATATTGAACCCTGCACCGTTATCCTTTATAAAGAAAACCTCATCTTCATCAATTATTTTTTTACCGAATTCAATGATAGCATTTTTCTTCTTTCCGGTAAATTTGAAAGTATTACCCAGAAGATTTTCAAGAATTATAATAACAAATTTCCTGTCTGCATTTGCAATTAATCCTTTTGCAATTTCAAAATTCACCTTTCTTCCGGGTTCAGATGCCTTTAATTCCTTTGCAATTTTACCTGCTGTTTGTGACATATCAACCTTTTGCCTGGTAACTTTTTCCCTGGTTATTCTTGAAAGTGAAAGCAGATCATTAATTAGTCTTGCCATGTGCTGACTTGATGCACTTATACGGTTAAGGAAATGAATTCCCTGATCATCCAGTTTGTTTGAATAGCCACTAATCAGCGCTTTACTAAAGCCATCCATTCTGGTTAGCGGAGCTCGCAGGTCGTGAGAAACCGAATATGAGAATGCTTCAAGCTCTTTATTAGTAGCATCTAACGTGTTATTAACATTCTTTAATTCCTGGTTAACTTCATTAACATCCTCCAGTAATAAAATTAATGATTTCTGTGATCTTTCAACTTCACCGGTTCGTTCTTTTACCAGGTCTTCGAGGTGTTCGTGATGTTCGGCAAGTTCAAGTTCTGCCAGCTTACGCTCGGTGATGTCTCTTGTTATTCCCTGTATTCCAATTGGAAGACCTTTCTTATTTAATAACAATTTTCCTGTGATTTCAACAGGAATTTCAGTTCCATTTTTTCTAAGCATCACAGTTTCAAAGGTGAGGAATTTAAATTTCTTATAATTTTTATATGCGTATATCGCTTTCCTTGCCATATTAAAAAATTCTTTTGTTGTAGTATGTTGAGACAACCTGGTACCAACCCACTCTTCACTAGTGTATCCAAAAATATTTTTTACGGATGGACTGGCATAGGTAAAAACCAATTTCAAATCCATCTGCCAGATCGCGTCTATTGAATTATCTGCAAGCAGGCGATATTTCTCTTCGCTTTCTTGTACTGCTCCCGCTGCTTTTTTGCGTTCGGTGATGTCTGCAAAAATTGCAACAAAAAATTCAGGCTTGTTTTTTTCATCGGAAAGCAAAGAACAAATTAAATCTACCGAAACGATTTGCTTGTCTTTCCTGACAACGGTCAGATCACCTCGCCAATGTCCTTTTTTAAGCAAGGTAGGAACTATTTCTTTTGCCAGTTTAATGGCACTTTTCTTATGAGCAAAACGAAACATGGACTTGCCAATTACTTCATCTTCTACAAATCCACTGAAAGCGTAATAGCTTGGATTTACATATAGAACTGTACCTTTGATATTTGTAATGATGATAGATTGACTTATCGTCTCAATAATTTTATTAAATTTTCGATTTTGTTCACTCACATGTTTGCACTCGGTTTCAGATTTTTCCAGTTCAGCAATTCGTTTATGTGATTTCTCCAACTCTTTTAAAAGCTGCTCCCTGGTTTTGTCGTTATTTTTCATCTTTTTTTGTATTGGTCTACCTAATGACCTGAATTACTACTTCTTACCTTTTACTTCATGCTTTCGCACTATTGCTTCTTGTTTCTTGCGCCCCTCTTCACCTCTTCTCCTTTTCTCATCTTCTCATCTTCACATTTTCTCATCTCTCTCCTCTTTCTCCTTACTCCATACTTCTTTCTTCTTACTTCTTCTTTGTCTTCTTACTATTTACTACTTACTACTTACTTCTTCTCGCTTCCTCCTTCAACTCCTTCACCTTATCTCTCAGCTCCTTAATCCGTAACTCCCTGCCTTCGAACAGTCTATTATAGCGTTTCAGTTCTATATTTTTTTCTTCCAGTTCTTTTGTTCGTTCCTGTACAAGTTCTTCGAGATGTTCGCGGTGTTTTGCAAGTTCTTGTTCCGTCTGCTTGCGCTCGGTGATGTCTCTTCCGAAACTAACAGTTCCAATAATTTCTTTATCTTTATAAATAGGAGCTGTATTAACCGATAAAGTAATTAGTTTTTTTCTACTGGCAGCATGAATCCTTACTTCATAATGAAGATGTTTTCCTAGTAAAGTCCTTCTAAAAACATCATAAACCATTTCTAAATCTTCTTCTAAAATTATTGGCGAAAATTCTTTGTTGAGTTCTTCTTTTAGATTATACCCTGTAATCTCTTCAGCTTTCTTATTGAAGTATATAAAATTCCCTTTTTTATCCAAAGTCCATATCATGTCATTGGAATATTCGATCATGGTCATGTATTTTTCTTCGCTATCTTTAAGTTCTTTCGCAGTATTTACCCGTGCAATAACATTTCCAATTTGAGCGGTTATTGTTTGAAGAGCAATACGTGCATTAGCAGGCACTTCATCATAAAAATGTGAGGCAATATTCAGGCAGGCAATAACCTTACCTTCGTGATGCACAGGAATAACAGCAATTGCCCGCAGGTTTTCCTGTATGCGGTTGTTGTTAATATTAACATCCAGTTTTTGATGCTGACTATAAACAGGTTTGCCTTTCATAATCAAACGTGCATTATCTGAATTTGCATTAAAGTGTAAAGCACTTTTTACAAATTTTTCAGGTAATCCTTTATGGAAGACAAGGTCCAGATTTCCGGTATTTTTATCAACAAGATAAATACCTCCGCAGTCCATCCCCGAGATACGGATACTTGCATCAAAACATACATGAAGTATTTCATCAAGCTCTGTAGCATCATTAAGCTCCATGGCAATATCACGTTGAATGCGGATAAAATCTTCCGATTGTTTACGTTCAATAGAGAGTCCGATCTGACCTGAAATGAATTTTATTAATTCAAGGTCTTTTTTATTAAAATCTTTTTCATTTTCATAACTCTGAACAGCAAGCACGCCTGTTACTTCTTCTTTTGATATCAAAGGTACTCCGAGCCAGATTTTACAAAGTGTTCCTACGACTTCAATCTCACCTGATCGGATTAATTTTTTTATATCTTTTTCCGTTAAAATAACCGGCTTTTTATTTTTAATAACATATGCAGTAAGAGTTTTCCGTGCAGGAAAAGTCTTAAAATTATCTTTCTCGTCAATATAATACGGGAGTGAAAGTGTATCGGTTTCTTTATCATATAAGGCAATAAAGAAATTTTTTATTTTTATTACTTTACCAAGTTCAAGGTGAATAACTTTAAAAAAATCCTCAAGGTCTTTTGTAGTGTAAACAGCGTTGGAAATCTGATACATCATTTGCCTGATGGTTTCCTGTCGTCTGTTGTCTGTGATATCCCTGTTAGTTGCACGTCTTCCAAGATATTTCCTGTCTTTACCATACACCGGACGGCAAACATGATTTATGTACCGTATATCACCGTTGCGGGTGATAATACGAAAATCCACATTACCTGTTTTTTCAATATCTGATACAATTTTTTTATGATTGATAACTTTTTTCTTATCCTCAGGATAAATAATTTTTTCAAACAATTCAGGGTCTTTATAAAATTCTTCCGGCTTATATCCCGAGATACGCTCACTCGACGGGGAGATGTAAATAAAATTACGGTCAGGGTCTATCCAATACTCCCAACTATATGTAAAATCTGCAACGGTTTTAAATTTTTCTTCTGATTTTCGTAATGCCTGCTCTTTTTCGGTAACATCCTCAAGAATACTAAGCAGTGATTTCCTGGATTCTTCCGATTTCGCATAGAGATTTGCAAGTTCCTTTTCAGCCTGTCTGCTTTCCTGTTCGGCAGCCAGGCGTTCGGTGATGTCAACTGCCACCCCGGTAAACCCGATATGATTACCGGATGAATCGGTTGTTTTGGTTACTAAAAGGCGAGCAGGAAATTCAGAGCCATCTCTTCTAATGAAGATAACATCATCGTCAAACTTATCTTCTTTGTCTGCTGTATCAATAACGGCTTTTGCCTCTTTGTCATTGCGATGAAACCTGCGTGGAGTCAGTTTTCCTATCACCTCCTCAGCCGTGAATCCGAACATATCTTCAGATGCCCTGTTCCAGCTAACGTATTTGCCACTGATATCAATAGAAGCAATATGGATTGGGGCAGTATCAAGCACGTTCTCCAACTCCGATTTTGCTTTATTAATTTGTTCTTCTTTTCGCTTGTTTTCAGTAAAGTCTGTGCCTTGAGCAATAGTTGACACAAGAGTTTTGCCGTCTTCAGCATAGATATTCGCTGAGTTCCAGAGTACCAACCGGATATCTCCATTTTTACACAGAATCGGAATTTCCACCGACTCCCAGTATTCACCACTTAAGGTGGCTTTGATCCTGTCCATGGATTCCTTACGGCTGGTGTCCGGGAAAAGAATACTCAATTCTTTACCCAGTACATCGCCGGATTTATACCCTGTCAGGTGATCAAAGGCATGATTAAAGCGGGTAATTCTAAAGGCCGGGTCCCAGACAATGATAGGGGCATTGGCATAGTTGATCAGATTCTCTAAGTATTCACTGGCCTCACGAAGCTCTTGCTCCGCTTTCCTATCTCTTAAGTGTTTACTGTCTGATGACTCCAATTCGGCAATTCGTTGACGTAATTTTGCCAATTCTTTTTCCAGCTCTGATTTTGTTTTAGTTTTCACTATTTAAATGTTTTTATAATTATCTGTTTCAAATTATTTGTAATTCAATTATTTACTCTGTGTAATCCGACTTGTCGGAATATTTCATAGGGTCATTCAATTTTTAATTTTCAATTTTCAATTGATTTCCTTATACATTATATTTCTTCTCCTTACCGAGTTGCTCCAATAGTTCATTCACCTGCTGTTTTAACTCAATAATGCGACCTTCCCGTCCTATGGTAGCGTCATAATAGATTTCCAATTCCTTCAGCCGTTTATGCAACTCTTCTTCGGCTTGCTTTCGTTCGGTGATGTCTATACCCTGAACAATAGTAGCCAAAAGAGTGGTGCCGTCCTCCGCATAAATGTTAGCTGAATTCCAGAGAGCTACCCGAATATTTCCATCTTTGTGAAGAATCGGGATTTCCACTGCCTGCCAATATTCTCCCTTTGAAATGGTTTCAATCTTCTGCATTGAATCAGAACGGCTTTCTTCGGGGAACAGTATTTCCAGCGGCTGATTCATCATTTCTGCCTCAGTCCAGCCGCTCATATTTTCAAAAACTTCGTTGAAAATAGTTACTTTCTTATCCTGATTCCAGACGATTATGGGAGAATTTGTATGTTTAATCAGGTTATTCAGATAGTTGCTGGTTTCTCTTATTTCCCTTGTTTGCTTTGCTACCTCCAGCTCCAGAGAATGCGACCAGCGATAAGTGATTATAAAAATACAAAGCCCCCCTATTATTAGCGCCAGGATCACAAAGATTAATGTATATTTTTCAGAGCTTTTGGTTAAATGAATAATTTCTTCCACTTCACTAACCGGAGCACATACAGCTATAGAAAAGACATAATTGTCAATATGTATGGATGTGTAGGCGACAAGTTTTTCAACCTTTCCTTTCTGATTACAGTGCCAACCGGAAATGTAGCAACCTACCCCTTCTTCTCCTGTTATCATCTTTTTCTGGATTCGTTCAACGGCTTCGTAAGAAATGTCGGGATTTATCTCCTTTCGAACCTCAAAGGCATTCCTGCCAATAAACTCTTTTTCGTGATGAGCCAGAAAGATGCCGTCTTCGTCCAACACCCATGCATAGCCGGTCTTACCTGATACAATAAGTGAAATAATATTCCGGGCAATCATCTGGGGGTCAAAGGATCCTACCAGTATCCCCTGAAATCTGCCCGATTCCGGTCTTTCCGGATCAATAGGACTGACAATAATACCATTCTCATCCCCGACTTTTACTGCCTCTGTTTTGTTTTTTAGATAAATAGGGACCGCAACTCTGATCCGTGCCTCACCTTGTTCATTAATCACCCTGCGGATGCTAATGCGCTTTTTTTCCTTAACCTCTTGAAAATAGACTTTATGACTGTAGTCTCTGCCATACATTTTTCCTCGCCAGCCCTCAAAAGGATAAATCATACACAGAACACCATTACTGTCTAACCGTCGTATTGAGGTTCTCGGCGGGAATCCATAACATGAATGTTGCATATATTTCAGGCATTCAGGAGTCATTTGCTGGACTTCAGGTATATTTGCTAATGATGATAATTCAGCAACAAGCTCCTTAAAGTAAGCATTTATACTATTAGCAGCCGAACGGGCTAATATTAACTGCTGCTGGTTGAACTGCTCTGTTGACATCTTTTTCGTCTCACGAAAGGTCTGGCTACCAAAAAAGATCACTACTGCAACTGTTATAAGTGTGATAGCTACAATAAGCGTTTGAAGCCAGAACAATGGACGTTTCCCTTTGTGTACATTTAATTTCTTCATTGTTGAAACTGATTATGCGATGATTATAATATATTTCTTACTGTTTTTTTTTCTTACATTACTTTATATCAATGAATTTATGCTCCATATAATACATTTGACATCTGACATTTACCATCATTTATCTGTAGGCTTCAAATAAACATTTCAACTACTTCTTATTTCTTCACTCTTCGCACTCTGCACTACACTCTTTACTCTTCGCTCTTCGCTCACCTCTCACCTCTTCCTACTTCTTCATTTTACATTCTTCCAAAGTGTTACGAGTTATCCACCTTTGTTACCACTACGGCGGACGAAGCGTGTTTCGTGTTACGGGTTAAAAGGTTACGCCTCATCTCCTCATCTCTTCGTCTCTCCATCTCTTAGTCGCTCCTTCACCTCTTCCTCCTTACTCCATTCTTCTTACTTCTTCTTTGTCTTCCTCCTACTTACTACATACTCCATACTTCTTACTTCTTCTTTTGTCTTCCTACTCACCCATACTGACGCTTCCTACGGTCGGTCAGCACAGGCTCAACTTACTCAACCACTCACCTTTTTTTCCAGTTCTTTCACCTTATCTTTCAGCTCCTTAATCCTAAATTCCCTATCTACGAAAAGTTTATTGAATTGTGCGAGTTTTTCATTTTTTTCTTCCAGTTCTTTTGTTCGTTCCTGAACAAGTTCTTCAAGATGTTCACGATATTTTGCAAGTTCTTCTTCCGCCTGTTTGCGTTCGGTCAGGTCCACATCTATACAAAACAGTTCCGGTTCTTTCCCGGATTGTTGCACTACTGCATGACTCGAGAATACAGTGACCGGTTTTCCATCTTTGCGTATTAAGGTCATTTCAGCAGCAGGTGGCATTTCACCTATTTTTGCACCGTGCCTTATTATTTTCCTCACATCTTCCTTCATCTCAGGTGGAATAATCAGATCTATGAGATTTTTCCCGATAGCTTCTTCTGCCTTATAACCATATATAGATTCATTTGCTTTATTCCAATAATGAATATCTCCATCAGTATTGTATCCCTGTACTGCAACTGTAGGTACATTCTCTAATAGTATTCGGAATCTTTGTTCGCTTTCCTGCAGTGCTTCCTCCGCCTGCTTGCGCTCAGTGATGTCTTTCATTATACCTAACATTTGAATAGCATTTCCATTTTTATCTGTAATGAAAAGACCATTATCTTCTATGTATAAATATTCTCTGCTTTTTTGTTTGAAACGATACTCTACATGATAGGCAGAACTATTATTTTTAGCTTTATCAAGTGATTCTAATGCTGATTTTCTATCTTCAGGATGTATCATTTTTTCCCAAACTGAAATATTTATTTTACTAAATTCTTCATAAGTATACCCCGTAATTGTTGCAATATCTCCAGACCAGTTGATTTCGCCTGTTAAAATATTATAATCATACATCATTTGTCCTGTCTGCTCTACCAGTAAACGATATTGCTCTTTTGTCTTTATTAATATTTTTTCTGCTTTTTTCCGTTCGATAACCTGATGAATAAGAACCAGTAAGTGATCTATATCAAGGGGTTTTAGTTCATAGGCAACAATTTTTTTAAACCCTGTTGCTTTTTTAGCTGACTCCAGAGTTCCATACGCGGTAATAATGATATACTCCAGTTCCGGTAGAATTTCCAGTAACTTTTCTATCAGGTCTAAACCATCCATATCAGGAAGTTTCATATCTACAAGAGCCAGGTCGAAATCTTTTTTCCGGCATAGGTTAATTGCACTTTTTCCATCTAATGCAACAACTGCTTTGTAACCAATTTCTGTTAAAACATCATTTAGGTTTTGTGACAAGTCTATGTTATCGTCAATTATTAGGATGTTGGTTTTTTTTTGCATGATATTTTATTTATTTTTAGATATTAATTAAGTTGTTAATTGCTGATTATCTGTCACTTGTTCATGGTTTTTCGAGTTTTCCACTTTTTTTCTGTTTTTCTATCCTTTGCAATAATGAAATTAGCTGGTCCATATTGATAGGTTTCTCAATGCATGTATATGCACTTTTCCTTAATGCTTCCTCAACAAGGTCATCCATTTCCTTTAGATATCCGGTAATGATCATAACCGTTAGATCGGGTTGTATTTTTTTTATTGCAAGATAGGTTTCAAGTCCGTTTAAGGGTGGTAGTTTCATGTCAAGAAGCATAATGTCAAAATCATTTTCCTTAACAGTTTTTATTGCCGAGTTACTATCTGTGGCAATACTTACCTTGTAACCTTTATTTGTCAGAACATCCCTGATATTCTCACAAAGCTGTACGTTATCGTCAACAATAAGTATCATAGAACCGGTGGGTAAAGCTTCCTCAATTTTAGAGAATAAGAGTTCGAAATCGAGAGGTTTTTTAAGGCAGCTAAAAGCGCCGTTTCTAAGAGCATCCTGAATAAGTTCTTCTACAGCAAAGGCAGTGATCATAATAACCGGTGTATCGGAAGCAATTTTTTTAATTTTTTTGAATGCATCTACTCCGTTCATTACCGGCATTTTAATGTCCATAAGTACCAGGTCAATTCCATTCTGATTTATAATATCAAGCGCTTTGAAACCATCATAAGCTGTTATTACTTCATACTCTTTAAGTTCCAGCACGTCTTTAACATTTTCGCAGAACTCCTTGTTATCGTCAACTACTAATATTCTGAGTTTTTCTTTCATTTTTCTTTTATTTTTTTAATTATAATATTGGCAAACTAATAATAAAGTCAGCCCCTTTACCTGGTTCTGATTTCACACTTAGAGTACCTCCATGATTTTCGATTACCATTTTAGAAATGGACAAACCAAAGCCAATACCCCGTGCTTTTGTACTAAAAAGCGGAAGAAATATCTTTTCAATATTTTCAAGTGCAATTCCCTGTCCTGTATCTTTAAAAGATATTTCAGCTCTTTTTTCTTTGATTTTCTGTATTGTCACAGTTAGTGTTCCATCGTTATCCATTGCTTCACAAGCATTATAAATAATATTTTTTAAAGCAATCCGGCATTGTTCATATTCCACGTTTACAGGTATTTCTTCATCGGGAAAATCTTGTATTACTTCTACTTTAGCCGGTATTTTTGTGTTTCTTATACTGTCTGATACAAGCGATATAAGATTATTTCTGCTTTTTTCCGGTTTTTTCATACGGGTAAGGCTGAGCAGACTGTCAATAATTGTAGTAGAGTTATAAACACTGGAACCGATACGCTCGAGATGTTTATGTATGGTCTCGTCACTTTCTTTTAGCTTCATCTTCAGATAATAAATCGAACTGTCTATTACTGCAAGCGGGTTTCTCAGTTCATGTGATATGGAGCCGGAAAACTGCCCAAGAATAGCTAGCTGTTCTTTACGGATGAGTTCTTCCTGAGCATTTTTTAGTTCTTTTGTTCGTTCTTTAACGAGTTCTTCGAGGTGTTGCCGGTATTTTTTCAGTTCTTCCTCTGCTTTTTTGCGTTCGGTAATATCGATTGATACGCCCAGGACAGCAGGTATTCCTGCAGAAGTAAACGGGATTTTAATCGTTTCCATAATTACCATATGGCCATCAGGATGAGTATAATCTTCTTCGGGAATAAATTTCAACTTTCCACTGTCTATAACTTCACGGTCATCTTTCAGATAAGATTCATATTGTTCAGGAGAAGCCCCCAATAATTCCGGATGTGTTTTTTCAATCATATTTTCCGGAGTTGTCCCACATCCGTCAGCTACGGCTTTATTAGCCATGATAAAACGCCCGTCCCTGTCTTTTGCAAAGATCATATGTGGCACAATATCAATAATTTGTCTTAACCGAGCCTCGCTTTTTTGAAGCAATTCCTCGGCCTGCTTGCGTTCGGTGATGTCATGCCCCAGAATAACAAGACCTTTACGCTCACCACTTGGATCAAAAATAGGTACTTTTACTACATCATAAACCCGGACTGAACCATCGGGATCAGGAACCGTCTCTTCTCCGTAAATAATATTGCCCTCCTTCCAGGCTCTTGCATCGGATTCTTTGCAGGTAAGGAATGTGCCTCGAAGATTACTATTGAGTGCAGCCAATTCAGAATCTTTCTTTCCCCGATAGTCTATGCCCTCGAGTTGGAAAATACGAACGCCGGCATCATTTGCCTTAAGCCAACGTCCATCTCCATCCTTAAAGCAAACAAAGTCCGGCATAGCATCAATCAAAGTTTGTAACTGTTTCTCACTTTCCTGCAGTGCCTCCTCTGCCCGCTCACGCTCGATTTCAGATTTCTCTAGTTCAGAAATTCTTTTTTTTGATTTCTCCAAATATTTTAAGAGCTGTTCCCTGGTTTTGTCGCTATTTTTCATTCTTATTCTGGTTTAGTAAGTTGAGTGGTTTAGTAAGTTTTATATAGTCTCATAGTCTCATATTTTACATAGTCACCCTTTAATCTTTTTTCTTATGTACTGAGCTTTAAAAAACCAATAAAATTGATATTCCCAATTTATTGATTTTTTGTAGAAAAAACAAATTATGGCTTATCACGCTAAGAGAGAACAAGTATCTATATTCAGGCAGATAAAAAGAATAACGTTATTAATAACGTAATTAATTGGCTATGCTCTCAAAGAGGTTTCAGGTTAAGAGTTAAAAGTTATAGGTTAAAAGTTATACGGTTGCTCTGAGCTCTTTGCTCACAACTCTCCTTACTCACATACTTACCTTACTCACCTTTAACCATATCTTTTTCTTCTTAATAACTTTTATCCACAGTGAAATATGCTCCTTCCCTGATGAAATATTTTCGTACCTCAAATTTCACAGGGCAAGCGTCGCATTTCACCCCGATGAAATAAAAAGAATTTCATAGGGTAAACGTGGCAAGGTTTTTACTTTTATATTTTTACTTTTGTCTTTTATCTTTTCCAAGTATGGCAAAACCCGAATTACTCCTACCGGTTGGGAATACTGAATCGTTTTTTGCTGCCGCGGAAGGTGGCGCTGATGCAGTATACCTTGGGCTCCGGCAATTTAATGCAAGAAATCGTGCGGATAACTTCACTCCCGGTCAGTTTCTGGCGCTTCTTCGTGAAGCGAAAAAACGGGATATCAAGGTATATCTCACCCTTAATACCGTTATCAAAAACCGGGAATTGCCTGAATTACTGGATATTCTGCATTTTCTTTCGGGGACAACCGTTTCGGCACTTATCATACAGGACTGGGGTATTTATTACTTTGTAAAAAAGCATTTCCCAAATCTTATCCTGCATGCAAGCACCCAGATGGGATTTCATAACTCAGCCGGAACATCATTTGCCAGGAAAGTTGGTTTTGAGAGGGTTATACTTGCCAGGGAGTTAACAATGTCTGAACTGCAATCTATCAGCACCCATGATCATATCCATTTGGAGATGTTTGTTCATGGTGCTTTATGCTACTCATTTTCAGGCATGTGCCTGTTCTCAAGTTATATAGGAGGTATGGGTGCCAATCGCGGATTCTGCACACAACCCTGCCGCAGAGTATTTGAAGTAAATAATGAGAAGAAGTATCTTTTTAGTTTGAAAGACAATGAATTAATAAATAGTATTCCTGAATTGATTAAAGCCGGGATCACCTCTTTTAAGGTTGAAGGACGGATGAAATCTGCAGAATATGTTTATCGTGTTGCAAAGGCATATAGAATGGTAATTGATGATCCGGAAAAAACAGAAGAAGCCGGCAAATTGCTTCAATACGATATGGGACGGCAGAAAACAAGCTATTTTGCCGGCGGAGATGTCAGGAATGCTCTGAGCGGTTTTCCTGATACCGGACTTTTTATCGGAACGGTCATGGAAAGCTCCTCTGCTGCTATTAAAGTGGAAACCTCTCACCCACTGAAAACCGGCAACCGGATCCGGATCCACAGCAGTTTAACAGACGAAAGGAAAGTGATAAAAATTAAAACTGTTCAGGTTGAAGGGAAAAATATGGTTATTATAACAAGTTCTTTCCCGGGAGTTCGCAAGGGGGACAGGGTTTTTCTGGCAGGTTTGAGAGATAAGAAATTTCCAAATAAATTTGATACAAAAGAGAAGCCTGTAACAGTCAGGATGCCTGAGGATACCAAAAAAGCAATTCTGAACAAGACAGGGAAACTATCAAAACCGGGAAAGGAACAAATCTTCCTGCGTATCGGGGATCTGAAATGGTTACGGAAAATCAGGTTTCACGAGATTGACGGACTGATCATCAATCTGCCTAAAGGAGACTGGAAAAAACTGGATACATCTGCCCATTTCCTGAAGAAAAACACAGGGAAGATATGGATCGAACTTCCCTCATTTATTCCTGAAAAAGAGATTTCTTACTATCAAACTTTTACACATGACATATTGAAGCATGGCTTTAATCAGTTTATGCTTAGTCATCTCTCACAGATAGTTATCATTCCTCCAAATGCGCTCTGTTCAACAAACGAAAATGTATATACCTTTAACGATGTAGCCATCATGTTTCTCAATGAACAAAACATTAAGAATTACATTTACCCGTTTGAGAACGACTTTGAAAACCTGGATCAGCTTAAACAACACGATGGTATAGTACCTTTATATTTCTACCCCCGCCTCTTCTACAGCCGTATGCTTGTAAGTCCGGATACCCCTTCCGGCAATGATTTCATAGATGACCGGGGTGAGCATTTCCGCAGGTTTGTACGCGATGGCATGACCATCGTGGTATCCGACACCCCTGTCTCCCTGTTGCAATACAAGAGTAAACTTACCTCGAAAGGTTTCAGAAAATTCCTGATTGACCTGAGCTTTGAAAAACCCTCGGGAAATATCCTTCAGAAGCTGATCAAAAGGCTCAAACACTCTGAGCAAGTGCAACCTTCGACGAACTTTAATTTTGTGCGGGAATTAAAGTAAAAGAAGTTCCGGGTTAAAAGTTATAAGTTAAAAGTTAAGTTTCCTAAATCTTCTTCTTCATTCTTCACTCTTCAACTCATCTCTCACTTCTTCCTCCTTACTCACCTACTCACCTACTCACCTTACTTCCTGCTTTCCTACTTACTATTTACTATTTACTA
>DAOVLD010000163.1 GCA_030631445.1 Bacteroidota bacterium | reverse complement strand
CTGATGGCAGCAATGAGATTGAATATCCCGACAGTTTTTGTTTCCGGCGGTCCAATGGAAGCCGGAGTTGTTAATGATAAGCATTATGACCTTGTTGATGTAATGGTCATGGCAGGAGATCCATCTGTGAGTGATTCTTTTTTAAATGAGATTGAAAAGGCTGCCTGTCCAACTTGCGGTTCCTGCTCAGGTATGTTTACTGCTAATTCCATGAACTGTCTTAATGAAGCCCTCGGTCTTGCTCTTCCCGGAAACGGAACCATTATTGCTACCCACAAAACCCGGTTAAGGTTGCTTGAACAGGCTGCTAACCTTATTGTTAAATTAACCTACCGGTACTATAAGAATGGCGATACCTTTATCTTACCCCGGTCAATTGCATCAAGGGAGGCATTTCTTAATGCTATGTCTCTGGATATTGCCATGGGAGGCTCAACAAATACAGTATTACATTTGCTGGCTATTGCTAATGAAGCTGAGGTTGATTTCAGTATGACAGACATTGACAGGTTATCCAGACAGGTCCCGACATTATGCAAAGTATCACCCAGTTCAGATTACCATGTTCAGGATGTTAACAAAGCCGGTGGGATCCTGTCAATTATGGGAGAACTTGAAAAGGGAGGGCTTATTCACACTTCGGTTGGAAGAATTGATTTTCCAAACCTTAAAGATGCTATCAATGCATTTGATATTCAAAGAAAAACAGTTACAGGTGAAGCAATTAATATTTTCAGAAGTGCACCAGGAAATGTAAAAAGTCTTGAAATGGGTTCCCAGGATAAGACATATAGTAATCTTGACACAGATCGGAAAAAGGGTTGTATCAGGGATATTAATAACGCCTATACCCGGGATGGAGGGCTTGCTGTACTTTATGGTAACATTGCCATGGACGGATGCATTGTGAAGACCGCGGGTGTTGATCCTTCCCTTTTATATTTCCGTGGTGAAGCAATGATATATGAGTCACAGGAGGAAGCTTGCAGTGGTATTTTAAACGGTGAAGTTAAGGCAGGTGATGCAGTTGTGATAAGGTATGAAGGACCAAAAGGGGGACCAGGAATGCAGGAAATGCTCTACCCGACTTCATACCTTAAGTCGAGGAATTTAGATAAAAAGTGTGCCCTGATTACAGATGGCAGGTTCTCTGGCGGAACATCCGGTCTTTCCATTGGCCATATATCACCTGAAGCTGCTGCCGGCGGGGAACTTTCACTGATTCGAAATAATGATGTAATAGAAATTAACATAGAACAAAGAACAATAAACGTTAAACTAACTGACCAGGAAATTTCAGATAGATTGAATAAGGAAGAAAAAAAAGGCACTATGGCATTTAAACCCAAAAACCGGGATCGTCATATTTCTACTGCTTTAAAAGCTTATGCACAAATGGTTACTTCTGCAAATAAGGGTGCTGTCAGAGAAATATAACGATTTGATCCATCAATTAATAACCACTGTCTAAAAACAGGATAACATGGCAAAGACAAGAAAAAAAGAAAAGATCACCGGGGCAAAGGCACTGCTCTATTCCCTCCTTGAGGAAGAAGTAGAAACCATTTTTGGTTACCCTGGAGGCGCTATTATGCCAATTTATGATGCATTATATGATTTTGAAGACGATAAATTGAATCATATACTGACGCGACATGAGCAAGGTGCAGCACATGCAGCTCAGGCATATGCAATGGTTACAGGTAAAACAGGAGTATGTTTTGCTACTTCCGGACCAGGAGCGACAAACCTGGTAACTGGTATTGCCAATGCTTTTCTCGATTCTGTTCCTGTAGTTTTCATAACTGCTCAGGTAACCTCAACCCTGATAGGATCAGATGCTTTCCAGGAGACTGATATTCTTGGAATATCAATGCCGGTTACCAAATGGAATTATCAGATCAAACAAGCTGAAGATATTCCTGAAACTATTTCGAAAGCCTTTTATATTGCAGGTTCTGGCAGACCCGGTCCGGTTTTGATCGATATTACCAAGGATGCTCAAATACAAACATTAGTTTTCAACTATCAGAAATGTACCAGCCTCAGAAGTTATAATCCAAATATTCCCCTGAACCCTGCTGATATTGAATCAGCAGCAATTCTTATCAATCATGCCAGAAAACCATTGATCCTGGCAGGCCATGGTATTCTGATATCAAAAGCCGGGAAGGAGCTAATGTCTTTTGTGGAAAAAACAGGTATTCCTGTGGCGTCAACTCTACTGGGGTTATCTGCATTTCCTGTCAAACATCCACTATATGCCGGGTTACTGGGGATGCATGGTAACTATGGCCCTAATGTCAAAACAAATGAAGCTGATTTGCTGATTGCCATTGGAATGCGGTTCGATGACAGGGTCACGGGAGACCTTAAAAGATATGCAACAAATGCCAACATTATCCATATCGAAATTGACAGATCTGAATTAAACAAAAATGTAGAAGTCGATATTGAAATACACGGTGATGCCAAAGAAGCCCTAAAAGCACTTATTGATCAGGTGAAACCTAACTCCTATCCTGAGTGGCTATCCGGATTCAAGTTATGTAATAAAACTGAAACCGATAAAGTTATAAAACGGGAATGTCATCCATCCCGTGGAGAAATAAAAATGGGTGAAATAGTAAGTCTTATTTCTGAAAAAACACAGGGAGAAGCTATTATTATAACTGATGTAGGCCAACATCAGATGGTAACTGCAAGATATTATAAGTTTAAAAATCCTAACAGCCTGATTACTTCCGGTGGATTGGGGACAATGGGCTTCGGATTGCCGGCTGCTATAGGTGCAAAAGTGGGTAAACCCAATGTTCCGGTTATTGCGTTTATTGGAGATGGAGGTTTCCAAATGACAATACAGGAGCTTGGAACTATCCTCCAATATAAACTTCCGGTTAAGATAATTATTCTGAATAATAGTTTTCTAGGTATGGTCCGGCAATGGCAGGATATGTTTTTTGATAAAAGGTATGCATCAACTGAACTTGTTAATCCTGATTTCGTCAAAATTGCAGAAGGTTTTGACATAAGTGCAAAACGGGTTAAAGAACGGGAAACCCTTGAGATTTCTATTGATGAAATGCTCTCCTGCGATAAACCATACTTGCTTGAGATAATGGTAGAAAAAGAAGAGAATATTTTCCCTATGATAGAACCAGGTTCGTCAGTTTCTGAAATTAAACTTTGTTAAACTGTTAAAAAGGATCTGTGATAAATAATTAGTACGTAATGAACTCGTAACCCGTAACCCGAAACTCGTAACATTTTGTAAGAAAGTAAAGTTTTGAATTTTAGGCACTTTAGCCACTGAATAATTACATGATAATTAATACAATGAAAAAGGAATTTACTATCTCACTATTTACCGAACATCATATTGGTATTCTTAACCAGGTTACTATAATCTTTACAAGAAGGCAAATCAACATCGAAAGTATAGCTGCCTCAGCATCTGCTGTTAAGGGTATTCATAAATTAACCATTGTGGTTAATACAACAGAAGATTTGATTGATAAAGTACAACGACAACTGGAAAAACTAATTGATGTTCTGAAAGTATTTGTACACACAAACGATGAAATTATTTATCAGGAAATAGCTTTGTATAAAGTACGAACAACTGAGTTAATGAAAAGTAATAAGATTGAATTTATAGTTCGTTCATCAAATGCCCGGTTCCTTGAAATTACACCGGAATATGTGGTTATTGAAAAAACAGGTCACAAACAGGATACCACTGATCTGCTAAATAAACTTGATCCTTATGGGGTTTTACAATTTGTCCGGTCAGGAAGGATAGCTATTACAAAACAAACAAAAGAGCTGATCGCGTATCTTAAAGAGATGGATGAGGCAAATAATCAGTCGGCAAAAAAGCAAATAACAACTATTTCTTTGAACCGAGTATAAATATTTTCAGATAGAAGAAATAAAATTACTATTAGATAATTATTAACATTAAAAAATTATGGCAAAAATTAATTTTGGAGGTGTAACAGAAAATGTAGTAACCCGTGAAGAATTTCCTATCAAGAAAGCACATGAGGTTTTAAAGAATGAAACAATCGCTGTTATTGGTTATGGCGTTCAAGGCCCTGCTCAATCTTTGAATATGAGGGATAATGGGTTTAACGTAATTATTGGGCAATCATATGATTTTAAGCAGGACTGGGACAGGGCTGTTAAAGACGGTTGGGTGCCGGGAGAAACTTTATTTCCTATCGGAGAAGCTACTCGAAAGGCAACCATTATTCAATATCTTGTATCTGATGCCGCTCAGCGAATAGTTTGGCCCGTCTTAAAGAAATGTTTAAACAAAGGTGATGCTCTCTATTTCTCGCATGGATTTTCAATAACTTATATGGATCAAACAGGAGTAGTACCACCTGATAATGTGGATGTTATCCTTGTAGCTCCAAAAGGATCGGGACTAAGTGTACGTAGGAATTTCCTCGCCGGCAGTGGTATAAACTCCAGCTATGCAGTGTACCAGGATTTCACGGGACGGGCAGTTGACAGAACATTGGCACTGGGAATTGCTATAGGATCAGGTTATCTATTTCCAACTACTTTTCAGAACGAGGTGTATAGCGACCTTACCGGGGAAAGAGGAGTTCTGATGGGTGCAATTGCAGGAATTATGGAAGCTCAGTATAAAGTACTGCGTGAAAATGGTCATAGTCCAAGCGAAGCTTTTAATGAAACTGTTGAAGAGTTGACACAAAGCTTAATTCGACTTGTTGATGAGAACGGCATGGACTGGATGTATGCCAATTGCAGTGCAACAGCACAAAGAGGGGCATTAGACTGGAGACATAAATTCCGTGAAGCAGTATTGCCGGTTTTTAATGATTTGTATGAAAGCGTGAAAACAGGAAATGAAACCAGAATTGTACTTGAAAGGACCGG
>DAOVLD010000239.1 GCA_030631445.1 Bacteroidota bacterium | reverse complement strand
TATTATTTTTGCAACTAAAATATAAAAACTATATTATAATCTTTCTATAAAGTGCGAAAGTTTAGATAAATAGTCAAAATCACAAAAAACAAGCACCAAAACTCAAATAAATCACAATATTCAAAAATTCAATGATCAAAACAGTTTCGGATATTGTAAAATTGATATTTGGAATTTATTTGTTATTTGTTTTTTGATATTTGGAATTTCATACTTAAGCAAGTATTTTTGGTTTATGAACAAACTCTATTAGTCTGAAAATATAATTTAAAAATATAAATTATTATGAACGTTTTAGTTAATGACTGGATGGATAATTGGTTAGTCGGATTAGGTATGTCACAGTATCTGGCAATATTTGTTAAAATATTCTTTTTTCTTATTGTTGCTGTATTACTGAGTTACTTATCTGACATTATAGTAAGGAAACTTATTATTTCCATTTTAACAACTATAATTAAAAGATCAAAGACAAAAATTGATGACATTTTCCTGGAAAGAAAAGTTTTCAACCGCTTGTCTCATTTCGCACCGGCCCTTGTCATATTCTTTCTGACACCACTTGTTTTTAAGGATTACCCTGCTATTATCAAGCTTGTCCAGAATGGAGCATATGTGTATATGATTCTAATAGGTTTGCTTTTTACAGATTCATTTATAAATGCAATGCATGAAGTTTACTTAAGACTTTCAATATCAAAGCACCGTCCCATAAAAGGATATGTACAGATTGTTAAGATAGCGATATATTTCATCGCAATTATATTAATTATTTCAACAATATTTGGGAAATCGCCAAAAGGATTGTTAACTGCTTTAGGCACGGCTGCAGCTGTACTAATTCTTGTTTTCAAGGATACAATTCTTGGATTTATTGCAAGTATCCAACTATCTGCCAATAAGATGGTAAAACCTGGCGACTGGATATCTATGCCCGATCATAATGCTGACGGAACAGTAATTGAGATCAGTTTAAATACAGTAAAAGTTCAAAACTGGGATAAAACCATTACCACCGTTCCAACGTATGCCCTTATTTCCGAATCATTTTATAACTGGAAAGGAATGGAAGAATCAGGCGGACGCAGGATTAAACGGTCAGTTATCATTGATATGAAAAGTGTAAAATTCTGCACGCCTGAAATGATTAAAAAGTTCAAGAAAATACAGATACTACGCGACTTTATTGAAAAGAAAGAAAAAGAGCTTGATGAACATAACAAGAAATACGAAATTGATAATTCTGTTCTGGTCAACGGGCGAAGAATGACAAATGTGGGGGTATTCAGGGCATACATTGGGGCATATCTTTATAACCATCCTAAGATAAATAATGAAATGACAAGTATGGTACGCCAGTTACAACCTACAGACAAAGGTCTTCCTCTCCAAATATACGTTTTTAGTAACGACAAGAGATGGGTTGAATATGAGAAAATTCAATCTGATATCTTTGATCATATCCTTGCAGTAGCGCCTGAATTCGATTTGAGAGTATTCCAAAATCCCAGTGGTTATGATGTAGTGAAATTGCTTGAGCAAAATTTATAGAATTAAAAGGCAGGAAACTATTCGGTGTCCTAAGTTTGGAATGTTCGTCCAGCTGAGTTATTCAGACGAGCCAAAAATGGCTAATCTCACTATTTTAAAGTCAGCAGTCTTCAGTCTTCAGTCGGCAAACTGAAGTCCAGGTTACATATACTTTTTTTTAGGAAATTTCTTGATAACGCAATAAATATCCATCGCAAGAGCAACTGCTCATTGTGGACTGCCGACTGTGGACTGTGGACTGATTAGTTACAAATGTAGATTAAATGCAAATTATTTTAATCCTGTGTTGTTTCGTTGTTTTACCGCCTCATAAATTAAGATACCTGCAGTAACAGAAACATTCAGAGATTCTATTTTCCCTTTCAACGGGATTCTTATTTTCTCGTCAGCCAGTTCAAGTATTTTCTCACTTATCCCTTTTTCCTCTGAACCTAAAATAATAGCCAATGGGGTATCAAACCGGGCATTATGATAGTTGTTTTTCGCTTTTTCTGTTGCTGCAACTATATGTAATCCGCTATCTTTCAAGAATTTAACAGCTTCTGAAAGTTCTTCATTACGACAAACCGGCATTGTATGTAATGCCCCGGCAGATGTTTTCACAGCATCAGGATTTATTTGTGCTGATCCTTTTCTTGGTATAACTACCGCGTGCACCCCGGCACATTCAGCTGTCCTTATTATTGCTCCAAAATTTCTTACATCAGATATCTGGTCAAGAACCAGGACAAAAGGATTCTCTCCTGATTCATATATCCCGGGTAAAATCTGTTCCACTGTATAATAACTAATTATCGATAAAAAAGTAATTACACCCTGATGATTTTTTTGTGTAATACGATTAAGACGTTGAACCGGCACAAACTGATAAGGAATTTTTTCTTTTCGTATTAAACCAAAGAGTTCAATAGCCAGTTCACTCTTTGCCCCCTGCCTGATAAATATCTTATCAATTTCCTTCCCGGCACGAATAGCTTCAATTGCGCTACGTATCCCATAAATATAATTACCTACTTTATTGGACATCATTCTTTAATTTGATTTATTTCGAAAGTTTTACCATTCCTCCAGCTTGTTACTGCCTGATCCCACATAGTTTTGGTTTCAGCATTTCTTCTTAATTTATAATCGTTTTGTGTTAAAGGATTAATAATTTTTGTGAAGACAAATGATATCCGGGGTGATGATTTCTTCGTTCCAAAAATCCATTTTTCCTCTTCATCATTCTTAAAAACTTCATCCGGCGGACCATAAACTATATATATCATTCCCCTGTCAGTTTTCCATCCTTCTTTATATGAAGCAAAGAAATAGTTAGCATATAACACCCGGTTGTAATAGATCCTTATTAATTCTCTTGCTTTCTCGATATTTGAAGTACTCTCAAGCCAAAAATTATCTACTGCCAGTTTAGGAACCGGATCACTAAGTAGTCTTTTTATCTCATTTTGCGAAGCAAGATACACTAAAGGCTTAATCATCTCCTCAGGTGTTTTAACTGATGGAAAGTATTCTCCAAAATAGTTAAAACTATATCCATCCAGGCGATCTGGTGATATCCCGACCTGATATACACCCTGAACAGGAAATTTCAATATGGTGGTATCTGAGTATGGAATTGACCAAACACTATCAGGCTTTAAATCCATTGATCCTGATGGGATAAGAAATGAAGGCGGATCAGGTATTTTACTTTTGTTCTTAAAATACCGTATATAAAGAGTATCTATTTCTTTTTTTGGATAAAGGATACATAAAGCTAAAGAACTATCAACAATAGGATTAAAAACCTGAACTCTGGATTTATGATCAACAATAATGAAATTCTGCCGGTTATATTCAGATGTCTTATCTACCGTAATAAATGACTGGATAGCTTTATTCCTTAAAATGTCACGAACAATTACCTCGAGATTATATGTATGTGCTTTTTCTGCCTTGATTGGAATGGTGGCAATAAATTCCCTCTTAACATTATGCATCAAAACAGGATATTTCACAAATCCGCTATCTACAACAATT
>DAOVLD010000081.1 GCA_030631445.1 Bacteroidota bacterium | reverse complement strand
TCATTTTCTAAATAAAAAGTGCCTCGGGGTTTCATTATTTTCCAATTAGTAAAATTTTCATTTGCCTCCATACCATCGCCATAAATAATTTCATTAGCTGTAGTAATTGAAACAAATTTATCTGTATAGATCAATTTTTTATTTTCATCCCAGAATAATTGTTCAGTATTCAAAATTTCGCCATTAGCATTAATAACAACTACACTGTCCTTTGCTTCCCAGAGTTCATCTGCTTCATGATAGATCGCGTATCTGGCTGATAACTGTGATTCAATTTTCTCGTTTTTATCATAGAAAAAAACCTCAAGCCCTTCAGGGAATTCCAGATACGGATTCTCTGCCTGATTAAAACTTTTTACAAGCTTTGATTTTACTCTCAGTTGTATTTTTGCCGAATCGGTATAAAGGGTTTCAAGGTTGACAATAGTTTGCGAAGGTAAGTTATCGATATTGGTAAGCGAACTAATAACTTCAATATCGTTCATACATGACATAAGCATTGCAACGGCAAGTGCAATGCTTATGATAAAAGATCTTTTCGGGAAAATATCCCAAAAATCCATGTGTTTCTTATCTTGTTCTGACAGTAGTTGTTTCATTGATCCAGCAACCCACTGTATAGCGATCGCCTTCTTTCAATCCATGAAAAAATATGGTTTCGGTATCGGGGAAATGTTGTGAATATGCAACTATACTTTTGTTTGCAATTTCAGCAAGTTCATTATCAACCCGCTTAGCTTTCGCAAAATTATCAACGGCAATCCAGTAAAGCGCTTTTTTTGCAATATCGTCATCACCACATGGTTCACTATCAGCATATATTGCGCCAATAAGCAGGTATGGATGTCCTGACTCCGGGTCCAGTTCAGCTGCTTTTCTTGCAAATGTTCTGGCAAGAGAATTGCTGCCTAATTTATGATAAGTTATATCGCCAAGCTTCATATAGTATCTTGCTTTTTCTTTTGAATCAGTTTCAAGTTCAATGGCTTGCTTATATAGTACAGCAGCCTTTTCATAATTAGCCCGGTCAACATTCATTTCAGCAAGAAAGTAAGCTGATTTGGCGCTGGGTTCGATTTTATGAAATGAAGTGCTGGCATTGAAATAAAGATCAGAGTCTTTACAACCAGTACCTGCAAGAAAGATAATAATTTTAGTCAGAAGTTCTTTATCCTCCGGGTTCTGATCATATTTTGGCTGAAAAAGTTTAATTAACGCTTCGCAGGTTGCTGCTCCACTTTGCGAGAAAATTACATCAATGCTCTCTTTCAATTTCTGGTATTCGGTATTTTCCGGCTTTGTACTTATTTTATACTCCGCAATCTGGCTTGCTGTTGCATAATTTTGAATCATATTATCCTGCGATAATTCACCGTTTTTGAATAAAGTACCGGAAGCTGTCATAAACAAGGCAAGTACTGCATTTTCAGACTTGTTCTTTTGCATATCAACAGACTGTTTAATATAATCATACCCTGTTTTGATATCTTCAACAGTTCCTGTTCTCATCTTCAGCCAGTCAATCCCTTTTCGTCCCAATACTTTTCCTTCTTGTCTGAAATATTTTATTCTTTGGTCATAAATCAACATCATAGTGTCCAGGTAAGCAAATTTTTGTTCTTCATTATCAGCTTTTTTAGCAAGTAATTCATACATTTTATTTCCATGAATATACAGGTTGAAATAAGCTTTTGGACATTCATCAAAAACTATTCGCCAGTAAGGTAAAGCATCATCGTAGCTTTTTTGACGATAATATTCAGCATATAATGATAGATTTCTAACACATCTTATACTGTCTTCTCCTTTACCAAACTTCGATCCATCCTCAACGCCCTTTTGTCCGAAGGCAGAAATTGATCCTGTTACAATTAAAATGGTTAATAGAAATTTTGTGGCTGTTGTTTTCATTTTGTAAAGTTTTTTAATCAAATTTTGGTTTTAAGAACCAAAAATCATACAAAGTTAAACTAAAACTTAAAATACCATATTTTTCTTTAATCAAATTTTTTTCCAGTGTTCCTCTTTGTCCCAGTTCAAAAGCAATATTAAATATTGATTTTGAACCTCTCAACGGTAATCCTAATCCAAAACTTATGCCAAAGTCAGTTAATTGTTCTCTATTTAGCTGAATATAAGTATTAGAGTAATGTCCGCCAATACGATAATGTATAGAATTCAAATAGTTACGTAAATCACGGCTATTTGGTACAAATTCAATTCCACCACGGATAGTATTGGTGTTTTGAAGAGAATCAGATTTTCCAAAGAATTTTGCATCAGACCAGTTTTGAGAGTAATAATCAGCGCCGATCATCAGCTTATCACTCTTTTTGAATGTAAAACCGGCACCAATCTTGCCCGGAAGGAAAATATGCCCGTTATCATTAGAATAATTCTGGACAGTGTCAATATAAATACCAGGATCGACCGAATAAACAATGTTCTCCTGCAATACCTCCTGTTTGGCTGATAGCCTTGTATTACTACTGAAAATTGCTCCCACGGTTAATTCCAGATCGTGTTTAAAATTAGCTGTGTATTGTAAACCCCAATCAAATTTTATATCACCTATTATTGTTTTGTCACTGTATTTAGAGTTATAAAAATCATACCGGTCGACAAATGACAAGGTTCTTATGCGCTCTAATGTACCGAAAAGATATGAAAAATTGAAACCCAAAGAGAGGTTTTTGTTCAACTTCAGCGCGTTACCAATGAAAAACTGATTGATTCCTCCTGTTCCAATATACTTGCAATCCAAATCTCCGGTAGCCGGATTATATAATAAATCTCCTTCTCTTATGGTACTAATGATGTTATAATTCTGGTTACTGTATGGAATAATTCCTATACTTGTTCCTATCCTTTTGGTTATTGGAAAGGCAATAGCCAAATGGTTAAAATTTATGTCATCAAACTTATCGGTCAAATCCCCTGAACTAAGCTCGGTGCTTTTACCAATAACCCCGAATTCAAAAAGGAATGACATTGTATCCCTGGCACTTAGTGAAGCAGGATTTGCTATTACAATTGCATTCGGATCTCTTAATCCAAATGACATCCCGCCAAGTGCCCTGTTTTTACCAAAACTGTGATGTGCAATGTCTCCAATTCCAAAACGGGAATATGGTGAATTGTTTTCAGTTTGACCTGCAGCCAGGTACGGCAGAAAAATAAATATAATGAACAGATATTGTACTTTTCTTAACATTGAATTTTCAGCTACTCAGTAAATCCCCAAAATTCAGATTTGAGACCACAAAGATGTCATTTTTTAATTCTTTTTCAAAAATAAAAAAAAGTAATTAATTCAAGTTGCTATTTACTTACATGCACATAGGTTAAATGGAACACGCCCGCCTGAACGGAACGGGCAGGGATGACACTGATATTGCAGATAATCACGGATAATAAGGATAAAAAGCGGTCTGACCGGTTTTAAATTACTTCAGCATTTTGCTTCTACATATCTCCGGAATTTCAGATATGCAATATTCCTTATCCCACCGGTCTGACCGCTTCCACTTCAACGCTGTATCACAGCATCACTACAGTACTGCAACACAAGTATAAATCAGTGTAAATCAGTGTAAATCAGTGTAAATCAGTGTTCTATTTAATAATCTGCTCTAAAAGATCAATAGCCTGGCGGATATTGATTGCTTGCGGGACTGTAAGTGTCAGCTTATCAATCTTTTCTTTCATTATAAACTGCCGCGGGTTATTCTGGACAAATTGTAAAATATTCATGAATAGAGGTGATTTGAAATACGGGGATTCCGGATCGGAAATAAAATGGATCACCATCTTTTTATTCTGAAGGAATATCTTTTCAAAACCAAGTTCTTCAGCCAGCCATCTTAGTCTGACAATGTTTAGCAATTCAACAGCAGGTTCAGGCAGTGAGCCAAACCTGTCCTTCAGTGTGTTTTCAAACTGCTCCAGATTCTGTTCGCTGTTTATATTATTCAATTCACGGTATAACCTGATCCTCTCTGCTATGTTCGGGATATAATCATCAGGGTACATAATTTCCAGGTCGGTATCAATGTGGCAGTCTTTAACGAACTTTTCTTTTATTGTTTCTGTAACTTTCCCGCTTTCCTGACTCTTTTCTTTTTCAAACAGATCTATAAAATCGGTTTCTTTCAATTCATTAATCGCTTCATCCAGTATCCGGTGATATATTTCAAACCCGATATCGGCAATAAAACCACTTTGTTCCGCTCCCAGAAGATTTCCTGCTCCGCGGATATCCAGATCCTGCATGGCAATATTGAAACCGCTGCCCAACTCCGAGAATTCTTCAATTGCTTTTAATCGTCGGCGCGCTTCTGGAGTGACAACTGAAAGAGGAGGGGCAAGCAGGTAACAAAATGCTTTTTTATTCGATCGCCCAACCCGTCCGCGCAATTGATGCAGGTCGCTTAACCCGAAATTATTTGCATTATTAATAAATATTGTATTTGCATTCGGTATGTCCAGACCAGACTCAATAATGGTAGTTGCTATTAAAACATCGTAATCTCCATGGATAAAATCGAGCATTACGTTTTCCAACTGACGCCCTTCCATTTGGCCGTGAACCACCGCGGTTTTTACTTTGGGACAAATACGGTTGATCATAGCTTCTATTTTTCTAATATTATCTATACGGTTATGAATGAAAAATACCTGTCCGTTCCGGCTTACTTCATAATTAATTCCCTCTTTAATTATCTCTTCATTAAAACCATGCAGTTCAGTGATAATGGGATGCCTGTTTGGTGGTGGTGTGTTGATAATGGAGAGGTCACGTGCTCCCATTAATGAGAATTGTAAGGTTCGCGGGATAGGAGTGGCAGTTAAGGTAAGAGTATCAACATTTGTTTTAAGGCTTTTAAGTTTTTCCTTAATTGCCACACCGAATTTCTGCTCCTCATCAATGATCAGCAATCCGAGGTCTTTGAATTTTATATTCTTGCCTACCAGCTTATGTGTACCGATAATAATATCAGGTTTCCCTTCAGGCAGCTCACTGATGATACGTTTCTGGTCGGAGGGCTTTTTCAGGCGGGTTAGGTACTCAATAGTGCATGGGAAGTTTTTAAGTCTGTCGGTGAATGTCTGGTAATGCTGGAGGGCTAGAATGGTGGTTGGGACGAGGACAGCAACCTGTTTGCTGTCAGCCACTGCCTTAAAAGAAGCACGGATAGCAATTTCTGTCTTGCCAAATCCCACATCACCACATATCAGCCTGTCCATGGGTACAATATGTTCCATGCCGTTCTTAGTAGCCGTTGTCGCTTCTTCCTGATCAGGGGTATCCTCATATATAAACGATGCCTCCAGTTCCTTCTGCAGGTAAGAATCGGGTGAAAATGCAAATCCTTTCTCCTGTTTTCTTTGTGCATACAGGGCAATAAGATCTTTGGCAATATCCTTAACTTTTTTCTTTGTTCTTTGTTTTAATTTTTGCCACGCTCCAGTGCCTAATTTATATATCTTCGGGGGTTTGTTTTCTTTTCCTCTGTACTTCGAAATACGATGCAAAGCGTGGATCTTTACATATAAAATATCATTGTCTTTAAAAACCAGCTTCAGTGCCTCCTGGGTTTTCCCGTTTACCTCAACCTTTTCCAGTCCGCCGAAACGGGCAATACCATGATCAATATGCACAACGTAATCGCCGGGTTTCAGTCCTGTTAATTCTCGTACGGTAAGTGCTTCACTACGGGTAAAGTTTCCTCTGAGCCGGAATTTATGATAACGTTCAAATATCTGGTGATCGGTATAGGCACAAATTTTAAGATCATTATCAATAAACCCTTCATGCAATACCATAAGCAGAGGATTAAAGTGCCTGTTACTGTTTATATCAGCGAAGATGGCTTCGAGGCGGTCAATTTGTTTCCGGCTGCCAGAGAGGATAGTATTCCGGTATCCTTCTTCCCTTTTACCTGAAAGGTCGCGGTAAAGGATCTCGAAATTCTTGTTGAATGATGGCTGGGAAGAGGTTTGGAAGTGAAGTTCGTTTTCAGGTGGAAAGCTAAAATAATGTCCAAATTCAATTACAGTAAGATCACTGCATTCTTCATATAAATGATTTCCTGTAATTATTTTTTTTATAGTCTCATTGTTAAAATTATCTTTTTCGGAAACCTTTTTAAAAAGATCATTCATTTTTTCCCGGGCATAATTCATGTCCTGGGTCCAGACAGTAATCCCTTTTGGAAGAAAACTCATAAGTGAGTCTGTCACTTCTTCAGGGTGCAGGTTCTGAACATTGGGTACAACCTGAATTGTTTCAAGCGATTGGATGGACAGTTGGTTTTCAACATCAAACGTTCGTATAGAATCAATTTCGTTGCCAAAGAAATCGATGCGGAAGGGTTGTTCGTTGGAAAAGGAAAAAATATCAACAATACTTCCACGAATTGAGTATTGCCCCGGTTCATATACAAAATCAACCCGTTGGAAATCATATTGCCGAAGTGTTTCCTCAACCTCTTCAATTGTTATTTCCCGGTTAATTTCCAGCATAAAGGTTTTTTCCCTGAGTTTTTCTCTTGTAACAACCTTCTCTATCAATGATTCAGGATAAGTAACCAGGATCATCTTTCGTTTTCCTGAACTAATGGCGTTCAGTATCTCCGTTCTCAGAATAATATTTGAATGATCGGGTTGATAATACAGAACGGAACGTTTATAAGACGATGGAAAAAAATAAACTTTATCCTCTCCAAGAATATTTGCCAGGTCGTTATGGAAATATGCAGCTTCTTCTTTGTCATTAAAAATTAATAGGTGAGAAGAAGAGGATTGCTTCAGGAATTGGCTGCAGAACATACTTTTGGATGAACCGATAAGTCCTTTCAGACGGATCTTTGGATTTTCCGGTTTCCGGGTCCATTCAACAAGCGTTTGCAGGTTGGGATGGTTTTTATAAATATTTAAAAAGTCTTTGAGTTCCAAAGCCTGACACATTTTACTGAACGGCGGCAAAGGTAGTAATTAAAGGAAAATGTAGGATAGTGTCAGGAACTTTAGTTGTGATTAAATACCTATTTTAGAAATCCTTCCACTTTCTCAACCATCATCCGGGATCCTGTATAGAAAGGAGTTCGCTGGTGGAAGGAGTCTGGCTTTATCTTAAGGATCCTTTGTTTACCATTTGTTGCTTTTCCGCCTGCCTGTTCGGCAATAAATGCAATAGGGTTACATTCATAAACCAGTCGTAATTTCCCATT
>DAOVLD010000150.1 GCA_030631445.1 Bacteroidota bacterium | reverse complement strand
TTTGATAATTGTTTTCATTTTTTATTGATTTTCTGATTATATATATAATTCAATTACTTTCTTCTTTATTTCTTCAAGAGGAAAATTGTCAGGATCAAGAATATAATTTATACATATACCGTCCATTAAGGCTCCGAAAAATTTTGTTTCGATTTTGGGATTTTTAAACCTGTTTTTTTCAAAATAATTCTCAAGTATTTTGTAAACAGGATTAATTATCTCCCAAAATTTTTCCCCAACTATTTTTAAGACCTGTGGTTGGGATAGTACTGAAATGTATATTTTCCAAAAGGAAATATCTGTTTCTATTGTACGAAAAGTTTCCTCAATAAAAAATTTCAATTCTGTTTTTGTAAGAACACCATCATGGTCAGGATCAAATAATACAAGGAATTTATTGATCCCCTGTAATACCACAGAGCGCAGCAGCTCTTCTTTGCTTTTGAAATAGTTATACATTAACCCTTTTGAAATCCCTGCATCTTTAGATATCATATTTACAGAGGTATCGAAAAACCCATGACTTGCAAAAAGCTTTAAAGCTGATTCCATAATCAGTTTCCGTTTTGATTCCCGCATTTCCTCAAACTGCTTTGATGTTCTTGGCGCCATACATTTGTTGTTTTTTCCCGATCTTTGCTATGATAAAATGTTGCCGGGGCCTGTTTATGACTGACCGGCAAGTCAAAGATAAACCATTTAGTATACGATTGCAAATTTTTTTATAATTTTTTTTATTGTAACTCTATAAAAGCCTCATATACAGACACAAAAAAAATTGCATAATTATTGAAAGTAAATGTAAAAAAAAGAATAATAGTAATTAATCAGTACTTAAAGTTAAATAAAGTTAAGTATGGTGAGTAAGGAAGAAAGAAAGAAAGTAAAAAGTAAAAAGTGAAGAAAGAAGAGAAGGCAAAAGCTTGCCACGTGAAATGCGACGCTTGCCCCGTGAAATTGCGAAGCAATATTTCACTGGGGGAAGGAGCATATTTCACTGTGGGCAGAAGTGAAGAGAGAAGAGCAAAAGGCGAACTCGTAACTCGCAACCCGTAACTCGTAACATTTTGGACATTTTAGCATTTAGTCATTTAAGCATTCTAGACATTTTAGGCACTTTGGGCATTTTAATTTTTAGGTGCTTTAAACTTTAGGTACCAAATAGTTACATTGAAAGTAACTTTTTCTATATTACTATCGTCTTAGAACTGAATATTGATATCAAATGACCACGGAAGAATACAACAGGTGTGTAGATGATTTCTCTGACGGTGTATATCGCTTCATCTTAAAAAACCTCAGGGATGAGGACAAAGCAAAAGATGTTATACAGGATACGTTTGAGAAAATGTGGGTAAAAGCAGCAGATATTTCATACTTGAAAGCCAAATCATATCTGTTTTCAGCTGCTTATCATACTATGATCGATATGATCAGAAAAGACAAGCGGCAGACAAATTTTGACAAAGTCAATCCGGAAGATCATTCACACACCGAACAATATAATGATTTGAATGAAGTTTTACATCGCGCGTTAAATCAACTGGCTGAAGACCAGCGCTCAGTTATAATGCTTAGAGATTATGAAGGATATTCATACAGGGAAATTTCCCAAATTACCGGATTTAGCGAATCACAGGTAAAAGTATATATATATCGTGGAAGACAATATTTGAAAGAATATATCGGTAGTATTGAAGCAGTAGTTTAAAGAACATTATGGACATTAGCAGGAAAAATTATGAATCATTTTTTATTGACTACCTGGATGGGAAACTGTCTCCTGATCAGGTTGTTGAGCTAATGGCCTTTCTTGAAGAAAATCCCGACCTAAAAGAAGAGCTGAATGAATTTGAGGAAATAAAAATCGAACCCGGTAAAATTTCATTTTTATCGAAAACACCTTTAAAGAAGAGGTTTGTGGTAAGTAACTCAAATTTCAATGATCTTTGTATAGCAAGTCTGGAGGGTGATCTGACAGAAGAAGAAGCAACATTATTTCAAAATTGGCTGCAACAGAATCCTTTTAAGGTCAGGGAATTTGAATTATACAAAAAAACCCGTTTAATTCCTGAAAAAAATACATTTGGTTTTAAATCAACGTTAAAAAAGAGTTCTGTTGTCAGAATTTTTACACCCAAAGTTTGGGTGTATTTTTCAGCTGCTGCCTCAATTATTATCCTTATAACGCTTTATATTTTCATTAGCAAACCTGATGCTAATGAAAACACTGTAATCTCAAAAATAATAACCGATACAACAAACATTAAAACAAAATTACAAACAGGTCCGGAATATCAAACCAAAACAGATATTGAAAAAGAAATTATTCTTTATGATAAACCCGGTGATTCAAAACAACATGAAATTAAACCCCGGAGTAATAAGATTATTGAAAAGCCGGTTATTGCACAAGATGTATATATTGGACTTGATAAATCAAATCGTTTATTAAAGCCTGATACTATAGAATTAACCCTGAATAAGATTCAGCGTAAGGAAATTAACCCACTGCCAGAAAAATCAATACTTGCCTTACTGGTTCCTATAAAGGATCTTGAGGTTGTCGAAAACACCCATGATAATTTAACCTTGTCACAAATGGCTGTAAAAACATTCAAAAGCGAAATATTGAAGGAGGAAAAAAACAAGATAAATCCCAATAAATTCACACTCTGGGATATTGCAGATGCAGGTATCAGGGGTGTAAACAAAATCGTTGGATGGGAAATGGAGTTAGATAAAGAATATAGCGAGGAGGGTGATCTAATTGCCCTTGCATTTGATTCAAACACAGTATCTTTCTCCCGGTCATTAAATAAATAACCGGCATCTGTAACATTTCATAATGCACTTCCGTCCTACTACCGACATAACAAAAAACAAAAAACAAAATGAAAAAAATGAAAAAAATATCATTATTACTGTTATGCTTTGTCTTTAGTGTTACCATTGGTATATATGGACAAGGTGATACAGTTACTGTTAAAATTGGTAAAAAAGAGATAGTCAAGGTCATTGAAGGTGATGATACAGTAACAGTAAACATAGGCAAAAAGGGAATTCAGATAGTTGATTCAGAAAAAGGAACATCTGTGGATATAACTGATCTGGATGAGCTTGATGAACTTGATGAACTTCGACACAATCACACAAAATCCCGGAGAAAATTCAAAGGACATTGGGAAGGACTGGAAATAGGTATGAATAATTACCTTACATCCGATTATTCATTAGCCCTTCCTGCCGAAGCCCGTTTTATGGAACTAAATACCGGAAATTCATGGTGTGTAAATCTAAATTTACTTCAGTATGACATTGGTTTTGGAACAGACAAAATTGGTTTGGTAACAGGGATGGGATTGGAATTCAATAATTATAGGTTTGATGGGGATAACAGTATTATCAAGGATCCTGTTACAAGGGAAATTGTGTCACTGGAATATGATGCCGGCACATTTATCGAAAAAACAAAACTCGCAACCACTTATTTAACTGTACCTTTGTTGCTTGAGTTCCAGATACCTGTATCAGGTTATAAAAGAATCCATATAAGTGGTGGGGTAATTGGTGGTTTAAAAATTGGTTCTCATACAAAGGTTGTCTACAAAGAAGACGGCTCAAAACAAAAAGATAAAATCAATGATGATTTTAATCTTTCTCCTCTCAGGTATGGTGTAACTGCAAGAATAGGATACAGAGCATTGAAAATATTTGCAACCTATAATTTAACACCAATGTTTGAAAGCGGCCAGGGCCCTGAATTATATCCTGTTTCTATAGGATTGATACTTGCTGATTTTTAAAATTATAAAAAAATAAATGAATAAGGTGCTGCGATTTAACAGCACCTTTTTTTATGTTGGAAAGTACTGTGGAAATATTTTATTTTGTAATTATTCAGTGTCTTATGTTTATAATATCTAATCTCATTATACTTTGCTTTTTTGCCGACTGCCGACTGTGGACTGCCGACTGATTATTTACTTTATTTTTAATTACAACAACAACTTTATTCAAATAAATAAACATCAATTTGAAATATATGTGATAATGTTGTAATTTGTTTTCTCAACGAAAAAACCAAAGAGATGAAAAACATTAAAGTAATTACGGTAATCATTATCTTGTCAACTATAGTGTTTTCGGGGTGTGGTAAAAATGAATCGGGCGATTCTTTACCTGATAATATCACCATTGGGATATCTGATGCCATTAGCTTTCCGGTTTCAAGCTCAAATAAAAGCGCTTTTTTAGGTGTTGACCCATTAACAGGCGAAGAGATTTACATGCATTTGAGAAATTTTATCTATTTAGGAGAATTGTCAGCTGATTTGGTTCAGGATATGATGATAAGTCTTAAAAAGCATAACATTAACCATTCAACAACCTTTTCGTATGAGAGTAGTTATGACGGGAAAAACAAAAATGTTGTGGTTAAAGAAAATATCAGTATTAATGATACAACATGGGATTTTTGTCTTACTGTCAGTGATGGAGAATTGGGAACAGCACTCCAGTTATTCTGGAACATAAATCCATTGGAAGTTATTGCAATACTTCAGCCCGGGGCATTTGATTTCAGCACAACCAGAAACCCCAATGCAATGATAAAGATTGAGTATAGCGAAAATGATCCTGATTATGACAAAATCATGATCGTTAGCATTACCAGAATAGACTCAACGTCAAGACAATATATGAGTAATCTTAAGTTTCTTGCCGGTAAAAATGGTGATATTATTTCTTTGTATGGTAATTCTATCCATCCGCACATGGCACTTCTTAATGAAAATCATAATAACGGAAGGTGTTTCTGTTTCCAGGCCAGGAACGATGTATTAAAAGATATTGCCATTGCCAGAATTGCATTGCCAACAATACTACAAACCGATATGACAAATATATGGGTTGATTTCAGTGTTTATCAGGTTTTGTCCGATGAGATTGATATTGTTTACGCTAATGTTACTGACCAGACAATACTTAACGAGATCAAAGAGATATATTTATCCAAGGCTGTCGGACCAGCATATTTTACTGGCGAACAGGGATTTGTATCAAACGCGAATAATGTTCCTGATGATGAGGGTTTTACACAAGATTTTATGAACATGACAGGACTTACCCCCTGGGCCCCGTCCGAAATAAATCAAATGACAATAACATTCTCAACAGATTCAACCGTGGTAAATTAAACTGTTGTTTTTTACTATTTTGGCAAGCCCTCCAACTATGGCGGGCTTTTTTTAACACTATTTGTAAATCATTTTCTTTATCTTTAAATTTTT
>DAOVLD010000033.1 GCA_030631445.1 Bacteroidota bacterium | reverse complement strand
AATAAGGCTAATAAAAAGATACCTGATTGGGACAAAATGAAGTTCTCTAATAATAATTCCATTTGTTATTCTTTTAATGATTTCAATTTATGTTTTTTTTGAAAATTAGGATACGATAAAAGTAGTTGTGATGGATGATGCTATCTGGGGCTTAATTTTCGGAGGGATAGTTGCAATTATAATAAAATGGTGGACAAGAAAAAAAATGGGAAAATATTTTGAATCTAATCTTGTAAGACTAGAAAATAATTTAAAAGAAATTCAAGAATAATTGATTAATTATTAAACAATCAACCATGAAAAAAACAAACTATAAAAGAATAAAAAACAGTAATCTTTTTAAAGTATTATCCGTATTGATAATTGCTATATGTCTTGGAACTCTGTTTTCTTTCAAGAAGTTTCATGCAGACCAAATCGAAGCTAAAAGCAAAACAGTGCAGGAATTGTACGAGCTTAAAAATTTGCAGGATATTACAAGAATAGAAGGAATTGGTGTTTATGATGGATATGCGTATTTTATTTTCCGGAAAAAGAATGAAAATATCTTAGGTAAAATTTCTGTTTCAAAAGCAGTTGAAGTAAAATAAAGCCATGGTTTTTATCAGACTAAAGAATAACGTAATTAATTTTATGAATTTCAAATATTCAGGGTTGTTGCAATGATGAAAACATAACATTAGTCCGGTAACAACAATGAACTGTCTCCGTAACTCAGGAAACGGAAGTCGTTTTCAAGCGAGTATTGATATATCTTTTTCCAGTCTTCTCCCACAAAAGCAGCTATAAGTAATAAAAGTGTGCTGTGTGGCTGGTGATAATTGGTTATCAATCCGTCAGTCATCCTGAATTTATAACCAGGAATGATCATAATTTCTGTGGAAGCCTCAATTTTAGTTTCCCCATTTTTATCCATAAACTCAAGAAGTATTTCAACAATCTCATCTCTTGAAAGGGAAACATCCTTGTTATATGGTTCCCATTGATTAATTGTTAGGTTATCAGGATTAATTGCATGGTTTTGCTTTATTTTACTACCTAACCAGTAAAGACTTTCTATGGTCCTTAACGATGTTGTACCTACTGAAATAATTCGTTTATTTCCGGCCAGCCTGAGTAAATCTTCTTTTCTGATAAAAAACCTTTCAGTGTGCATTTTATGTCCTCTTGCTGTATGACTTTTTACCGGTTTGAATGTTCCTGTTCCAATATGCAATGTTACCTGTACCCTTGTGATTTTCTTACTATCCAGTTCTTTGAGTACCTGATCTGTAAAATGAAAACCTGCAGTTGGGGCTGCAACAGACCCTTTCCATTTCGAATAAATGGTTTGGTATCTTCTTTTATCAATATCTTCAGAATCCCTGTTCAGATATGGTGGGATAGGAGTAAGCCCTGTAGTTTCAAGTATCTCACCAAAAGAAACTTCTTTATTATTCCATGAAAATTTAACTATCTGCTCTCCCTCTTCTTCGCCAATCCGTTCAGCAAACAGGTTGAATTCACTTCTTTTTGTTGTAATAGCCTTGGCTAAGATTTGTCCTTTCCACTTACTTAGATTACCTACAATACACCGCCAGGTTACTGAACCTGTAGCCTGAAATGCAAGCATATAGTCTGCCGGGGTTTTTGGTTCAAGGCAAAATATTTCGATTCTTGCACCTGTCTTTTTCCTGAATTCTAACCTTGCCTGTATGACTTTTGTATCATTAAAAACGAGTAAAGATCCGGAGCTCACATAATCAACCAGGTTTTCAAAACAATCATGACTGATTTGTCCGTTCCTGTAGATAAGTAATTTTGATTGGCTCCTTTCCTTTAAAGGGTATTTTGCAATCCTCTTTTCAGGCAAAGGATAAGTATACTCATCCATACGAGTGTTTTCAGCTATCTTTTCTCCGGCTATTTGTCGTTTCTCTGTCAATATTGGTGGTTTTTCCTATTGTTGCAAAAATAGGTAAATTTGTTGCGATTGAAAATAGATTGTAACTATTCAGTGTCTTATGTTTGAAATGCCCAAAATGGTTAATTTTACTATACTTTGCATTATTAAGTCTGCAATCTTCAGTCTTCAGTCGGCAATCTGAGGACCGGGCTATTAATGCTTTTCAGTCCCGATTTATCGGGAATGTAATTATATGATCGTTTGTAATAATTGTTTGATTGTTTCCTTTCTTGCCGACTGTTGACTGTGGACTGCCGACTGATTAGTTGCAACAGATTAAATATCTTAAAAAAACAATTTTAATTATGAAGTTCAGAATAGGAGATAAAGTTAAATTCCTGAATGATACAAGCAAGGGGATTGTTACAGGATTTCTGAATGAAAAAACAGTTCTGGTAAAGATAGAGGAGGGTTTTGAGGTTCCTGTATTGAAAAATGAAATAATTCCAACAGGCGATTCAATTGAATATTCCGATTCATTTTCAACGCATAGCGATGAAACAAATATTGATCAGGGGGATGAAGATAATTTAACTTATAATGAATCCAATGATCCTGAATCACGGGATGAACAAAGTAACCAGATAATTAATATTGCATATACACGTACCGTGCACACTGAGGATAATTCAACTGATTTTGAAATGTATCTGATAAATGACGGTCCATACCATATTTATTATAATCTGGGAAAGCAAAAAGCCGGCCTGCTGAATGTCATTTCAGGAGAAACGCTTGAAGCTGATACGAAGATACTTATTCGCGAAGGTGATATTAATGAGCTTGGTGCAGTAGGGAAGAAACTACTGTTTCAATGTCTGTTTTTTAAGGAGGGATCATACAAATTCGTACCTCCTTTTAACACAATAATTGATCTTTCCTCTGTTGATCTGCTCGAGCGGAAGCATTTCAAAGAAAATGATTATTTTGATGAAGAAGCAGTTATAATTCCGGTATATTCAAAATATATTGATAATGATGTTACTGCCGAAAAGGAAATGGAGGAGATGTATTTGACAAGGGAAATAAAGAATAAAGATATACCTGTAAGAAAACCTGAACCCGAAAAGAAAAACGATGATATTAGTGAAATTGATCTTCATATTGAGGAAATTCTCGATGATCACCGGGGTATGTCAAACGGGGAGATACTCCAGGCACAACTTGACAGGTTTACAATTACGCTTGAAGGAGCTTTGAAAAGCAATCAAAAACGGATAGTGTTTATACATGGTTTGGGTAACGGAAAGCTGAAGTTTGAGTTGAGGAAACTGCTTGACACAAAATATCGTCATCTTCAGTATCAGGATGCCTCTTTTAAGGAATATGGTTACGGTGCTACTATGGTAATATTGAAATAGAGCAGAAAAAATGACAACCGACTCGCGAAAGTTTTATTTTTTACCGTTACGTATTTTTTGTTTAATTTTGCAGATTAAATGAACCCTTTTGTTAAAAATATAACAAGAAAAGTTGCAATAATTTGCATGATTGGCATTATTGGCTTGTTGACAATCAACAACGTCATGTTTCTTCACAGTCATAAATTAGACAACGGAAATTTTGTAACACATGCTCATCCATATGATAAGTCAAACGATTCTGCACCAATCAAATCACATCATCATTCAAAAACAGAATTAATATTCCTGGAGAATCTTCAGCTACTTTTCATATTCATACTTATACTTTTCATTGTCTTAGATGTTGCAAAAAAGAAAAGTCATTTTTTAATTGACCGGGTATTCTATACTCAAGGCTATGAAATCCTTTACCTGGGCAGGGCACCGCCTTTAGTCTAATTCTTCAACTCAATATCATTTCTTAGCTTATTTTTTAAAGTAATTATCAATAATGTTGTAATGGTTTATGCATATTATAACCATTTGACATTACCATGTATATCAACTTTTTATTAAATTATTTATCATGAAAAAAATAGTAATACTTTTTATAGCATTTTTTGTAATCATAAATACCAATTATGCCCAAAAAGTTAAATCCGATGCAAATATAGTAGGGCATGTTGTATGTAATGGGAAACATATTCCTTATGCAACGGTTATGATTAAAGGAACAACAATAGGGACAACAACTGATGAAACAGGTCATTATCGATTAATTCATTTACCTGAAGGAACACATATACTCAGTGTACAGTCATTAGGATATAAACCAAAAGAAGAAATAATAACGATAAAAGCAGGAGAGACAAAAGTAGTTAAATTTGAATTAGAACAAGATTTTTTGGGTCTGGAGAAAATAGTTATTACCGGAGACAGAAATAAAACAAACCGAAGAGAATCTTCTGTTATTGTTAATACTATAACTCCAAAGTTATTTGCTACAACACAATCAGTAACCTTAAGTGAAGGACTAAACTTTTGCCCCGGTATACGGATAGAAAACAACTGTCAGAATTGTGGATTCAGCCAGGTAAGAATGAATGGACTGGAAGGACCGTATTCACAGATACTGATTAACAGTCGTCCTATTTTTAGCGGATTAGCCGGAGTTTACGGGCTGGAATTAATACCATCTTCAATGATTGAACGTGTTGAAGTAATACGTGGCGGAGGTTCTGCATTATATGGTAGTAATGCAATTGCCGGAACAATCAATTTAATCCTTAAAGATCCCATAAACAATTCGTACGAATTCGGTTTAAACAGTGGGGCAACCGGCGTTGGGATTGATGGTTCAGGAGATCCTGCTCTGGATTATTCGGTTAATTTTAATACATCATTAATTTCTTCTGATAATAAATCAGGTATGGCTTTATTTGGATTTTATCGCGACAGAGAACCCTTTGATGTTGATAATGACAGTTTTTCGGAAATAGCATCTTTAAGAAATACAACGATTGGCACACGACTTTTTCATCGTTTAGACAGCCGGAGTAAAATAACAGTTGATTTTTTTAATATAAAGGAAGACAGACGGGGTGGAGATAAACATGAATACCCGGTTCATGAAGCAGGCATTGCAGAAGCTTTAAAACACAATATTACAACAGGAGCACTTACCTATGAGAAATTCTTCAGGGACAATGATCAGTTTTCTGTTTATGCATCTGGTCAAAATGTTAACAGAGACTCATATTATGGAGCAGAACAATCATTAAGTGACTATGGGAAAACGACTGATTTTACATATATCGCGGGTACCCAGTACAATGCGATATTCGGAACCTCTAATCTTATTTTTGGTATGGAAAACCAGAGGGCCTGGCTAAAGGATAATAAACTGGGTTATCCGGATTATGATAACGCTGTTATTATTGATGGTTCGATAGTTGATATTCCACATACTGATAACGTAGTTATTGCAGACCAGAGCACCAACACTTTTGGAGTATTTTCGCAATATGAAATTAATTGGGAGAAAATGAAAATTACAGCCGGGGCAAGATTCGACATCTATAAAGTGGAAGATAAAGGACATAACAGCATTGAAAAAACCGGAAATGTACTAAGCCCGAGGATAAACATTTTATACAATATTAAAGAATACCTGCAGGCACGTATAAGCTATTCGCAAGGCTACAGAGCACCGCAGATATTTGATGAGGATTTGCATATTGAAACTTCCGGTTCACGACAGGTAATTCATCAAAACGATCCTAATCTAAAACAGGAAACCAGTCATAGTTTTATGGCATCACTCGACTTTAATAAAAAAATTAAGAATGTATATGTTGGATTATTATTAGAAGGTTTCTATACAAATCTGAACGACCCGTTTGCGAATGAATATAGTGAACCCGATGATGATGGTGTAGTTGTTTATACCCGTGTTAATGCTAAAAAAGGAGCAATAGTACAAGGAGTAAATATTGAATTAAACCTGGTTCCAAACAGTGAATTTTCATTAAAATCTGGCTTTACAGTGCAAAGCAATAGATATGAAGAAGCACAAGAATTTAATAAAAAGCGCTTTTTCAGAACTCCCGATAGTTACGGTTACCTGACACTCGATTGGAACCCGGTTGAAAACTGGGGCATTTCTTCAACAGGAAATTACACTGGTAAAATGTTAGTTCCCTATTTTGGAACACAAATACCAAATCCTGAAGAGGGAGAACTCAGGGAATCGGATATTTTCTTTGATTTAGGAATTAAAGTCCGTTATAACATAAAGCTTAATGGTACAACACTGCAAATATTTTCCGGCATTAAAAACATTTTTAATTCTTATCAGGACGATTTTGATTCGGGGATCAACCGCGATCCGGGATATATATACGGGCCAATGAATCCACGTACAGTTTATTTTGGGTTGAGAATAGGGAATTTATGAAAGAAAAAAGTTAAGTAAGGTGAACTCGTAACTCGCTTCGTCCGCCGTAGTGGTAACGAAGGTGGATAACCCGAAACTCGTAACACATTAGACATTTTAGCATTTTAGGCACTTTAAACTTTAGGCACTTTAGGCATTTCTTTTTAATAATCTTACCTTTGCAGAGCAGCAGGCTGTTCTATCGCTCTTACCGCAGTAGCGGGAGGGGAGGAAAGTCCGGACAACACAGAGCGCCATACTTCTTAACCGGAAGATGTCCGTGAGGGTATAGCAACGGAGCAGAAAATAACCGTCCGCCAGCTGGCGGATAAGGGTGAAAAGGTGAGGTAAGAGCTCACCGGTACCGGTGGCGACATTGGTAGCCGTCCGTCTTATGGGTTGAAAGACCATGTATACCGGTGTTTTCGGGTTGCTCGCCCGATACCGGGGGGTAGGTCGATATGATCCTTGCAGCAATGTAAGGGCAAGATAAATGATAGAAGTTCGTTTCTGTTAACCGGGATCGGATACAAAATCCGGCTTATAGGCTTGCTGCTTTTTTTTCCTCAAAAAACTCATCCCTTGTAGTAATTATGATTATATCCTTTCCGTCCTTTATAAGCATTTCATTGATAACAGGAAGTTCATTTTCTATAACATCCTGAACCTTAGTCTGATATTCTTTCATTTCTGTTTCATACAGGTCAAGTGCTTCAATTTGTGAATTTGTAGGTTTTCCCATGAAATTAACCACTCCTCCATAAATATTTGCAATTTTTTCTCTTAGCTGCTCTTCCTGGGTGAACATTCCTTCAGCTTTTGTTGCTACAAGTTTTACATGGATATTTTCCATATTTTCAGAAAGTTCTTTTAGCTTCTTCTTCAATGATCGTGAAGGTTTTTCTTCTAGTATTTTATCAGCCCCTTTCTTCATATCAAGCACTTGCTGATCAAGATAAGCCAGGTTTTCAAGCATGTGGTATGCTTTCATCAGGGTCTTGTACTGCAATGCCATGTCCTCTTCAGAATGGGGTGAATCCGGATCATTAATTATATTAATTTTTCCCTCTTCTATCAAATCTCCTTTAACAATTTTAACAGTATAATCCCCGGCAGGAAGGGGAGGCCCAATGAATCCGGCAAAACTTAATGATTTTGATGTTGGGATTTTTGGGGGGGTCATCCTGATACTCAATGGAACTCTGTTTATTCCCTTTCGTTTACCGGCAGGTAATACATTGATTAATATCCCGTTCTCATCATATACTTCAAGATGCATCTCTCCGAAAATATGTCTCTTTTTCAAGTAATAGGTTAAAAATGCTTGCTGCGGCGGATTTTGACCTGTAAACTCATCACCTATGCCAAATTCCTGCTGGCTACCTATATTTCTTAGAACATATGGTCTGGATGGAAGAAATGCAATATCTTTCTCAACCACATCCAGGGAGAGATATCTTAATGGTGTGATATCATCAATTATCATTATTCCTCTTCCATGTGTAGCTAATACAAGGTCATTTTCACGTTTTTGAATCACTATATCACGAATCGAAACATTAGGTAAATTTCCTGTAAACTGCGACCAGACAGAACCATTATCTATTGTAACAAAAAGACCGAATTCTGTTCCCAGGAAAAGCAGATCAGGATTTACCGGATCCTGTTTAACCACATGACAATACGATGTTATACTCTCTGTTACCAGCGACTCCCATGTTTTACCATAATCATCAGTTTTATAGACATAAGGAGTCTTATCCCCATTACGATGCCCGTCAAAAGTTACATAAGCAGTTCCTTTTTTAAACCTGGCGGGTTCAACAAATGAACACCATGTGCACTCAGGTAAATTTGGAACGTTGTTTGTAACATCCGTCCAGTTTTTACCACCATCATTTGTAACCTGTAGGTTGCCATCATCTGTTCCAACCCAGATAATATTTTCATCAAGAGGTGATTCATTGATTGTAATTATGGTGCAATGATTTTCAGCAGATGTATTATCAATTGTTACACCTCCTGATTCATCCTGTTTTTGTTTTTCCGGATCGTCAGTGGTAAGGTCGGGAGAAATTCTTTCCCAGGTGTCGCCCCTGTCATATGATCTGTAAAGGTACTGTGCACCGACATACATAGCCCCACTTTTTTCGCCGAAAGCTACCGGTGTATTCCAGTTAAACCGCAATTTCTCTGTTTCTTTATCTGCAAAGGGCTTTATTGTTTTCGTCTCATTTGTTTTAAGGTACAAACAGTTAATATTTCCTCCCTGATATTGAGAATAGATGATATTCGGGTCATTAGGATCAGCAAAAACATAAAACCCGTCACCACCTCCAACATTATCCCAATCAGCATTCTTTATTCCACCGGGACTTGCCGAAGGACCGTACCATGAACCATTATCCTGTAATCCCCCGTACACATTGTATGGTTTTTCCATATCAGTGCTTACGTGGTAGAACTGTGACAACGGAAGACTTCTGACAATACGCCATGATACTCCTTTGTCGTTTGAGATATAAACACCTCCATCAGTACCCAGGTACAGATTATTATTGTTTTTTGGATTTATCCACAAGGCATGAAGGTCGGGGTGTACCCCGCTGCCAAAGCTCATCATCATTCCTGATTCGAAAGTTTTCCCGCCATCATTGCTGACACCGAGTTGCAATCCGGGTTTATATATTCTGTTTGTATCAACCGGATCGGCAACAATATAACAGAAATAGAAAGGTCTCTCTTTTACAACTCCTGTTTTGTTCATTTTTTCCCAGCTCTCTCCTTTATCTTTTGAGCGGTAAAGGGCAGTTTTTTTCGACTCAATCAGTGCATAGACAATTGTAGTGTCAACTGAAGAAATATCTACTGCAATCCTGCCAACACTATCCTTTGGCAGGTCATTTGTCAATTTTTTCCAGTCTTCGCCACCGTTAATTGTTTTGTATAAACCACTTCCCGGACCTCCTGAACGGAAAGTATAAGCCTTCCTTCTGAAATCCCACATCCCGGCATAAAGCGTTTCCGGCTCCCCGGGATCAATTGTAATATCCGCGCATCCGGTATTTTCGTCTATATAAAGTACTTTTTCCCATGTTTTACCTCCATCAACAGTTTTATATACACCTCTTTCTTTATTTGGTCCCCAAAGATGTCCCATAGCAGCAACATAAACGATATCAGAATTTTCAGGATGAATCACTATCCTGGCAATCCTTTCAGTATTTTCCAGCCCGAGCTTTTTCCATGTATCTCCACCATTGGTTGTTTTAAATACTCCACCTCCAATTGAAACGCTGTTCCTTATCCATGGTTCTCCTGTGCCAACCCATACTGTATCAGGATGATCCTGATCTATGACAACGGCTCCGATAGATTGAATATGTTTATCAAACACAGGTTTGAATGAAGTTCCGCCATTAGTGCTTTTCCATACACCACCTGATGCTGATCCAACATAAACAATTCGAAAATCTTCTTCAACAGCATCAAGGGCAGAAACCCGTCCGCTCATTCTGGCAGGACCAAGATGTCTTGCCTCTATTGCTCCAAATGTATTGGAATTAATTACAGGCTTTTTTTGCGCCTGTAATCCACTTATTGACAAAGCAGAAAGTGCTATTATAATAAAACTGAGAAGCACGGTTTTATTCCGGAATTTAAAGAATTTCATTTGTATATATTTTTAGTGACCAGGAAAAATTTATAACGACCGAAAAAACATACAGACATGTTAATACAGTAACTCCGGTTACCTGAAGTACTAATATCTCCCTGATATCCAGATAGCTGTTGCAGATAAACTATATAAATTCAATGCCTGTTCAGAAAAGTCTATTTGATTTCTTCTTTTTCTTCTTCTGTCTCCTCCTGTACAGGACGAACAAAAATGGAGTCATCCAATTCAAGATCAATTTTAACAGAATCGAATACTATCTCGGTTTCCTGTCCCATTGTGTTTGTCTTGATGCTCATTGGAAACGCGATACCGTTTATCATCTCATAATTACCGGGAAAAGATTCAATTTCAATTTCATTTCCCTCCACGGTTATCTTCCTGGCTTCTTTTAGCATAACATATGATTCGCTGTCAATGAAGTAGAATATTTCATCCCCTTCTTTTTTGGTAAGTTTGATTTTGTAAATTTCGGTCCCTTCCATATCTTCGGTTCCCATATATTCTGCCTGATGCCCTTTTTCCTCCCAGTTATACAAATCTCCTTCAATATTGGTTTGTTCCCTTGCCTGTTTCAACTGGACTCCTGTCAGATCCTGTGGATCGGGACTAATCCAGGGTGCAATATACCATCCGTTTTTTCCATCAAAAGCCTGTATCATCTGCTGTCCTTGTATATTCGCTTCCATTCTGAATTTATTGGGATTTTTCATTTTTTGTACAAAGGTAAATTCATTACCTATTTGCATTATTTTTCCGTAAACAGTAATAGTTTTTACTTCTGCCAGTTTTTCCTGACCAACCACACTGAAATGTTGATCGAGAATTTCATTTAAATCTTGTCCATTAACTACAGTGAATAATGCTGTAATAATAATTGCAAAAGTGATAGAGAGTAACATTTTCATAATCTTAAATATTAGGTTTAAAATTGAATTTAATTAATTGATAAATGTAAATATTTTTTTTTAAAAACCCTTAACCACTTGCCGGATCTTTACAAGCTTTTGAAGCAGATCATCAAGCAGAGAAAGATCGAGCATATTTGCTGCGTCAGATTTAGCTTTATGCAATTGTGGATGGGTTTCAAGAAATATACCATCAACACCTGCAGCAATGCCGGCTCTTGCCAGTGTTTCAATCATTTCAGGTCGTCCGCCGGTAACTCCGGATTCCTGGTTAGGCTGCTGCAATGAATGAGTGACATCAAGCACAACAGGCACATTGAACTTTTGCATATCTTTTATCCCTCTGTAGTCAATAACCAGGTCGGAATATCCAAAAGTTGTTCCCCTCTCGGTTAGCATTACCTTTTTGTTTCCTGATTCGATAACCTTGTTTACTGCAAACTTCATTGATCCGGGAGAAAGAAATTGCCCTTTCTTAATATTTATGTACTTACCGGTTTTAGCAGCAGCAACAAGCAGGTCAGTCTGACGACATAAAAACGCGGGTATCTGGAGCATATCAACATACTCTGCAGCCATTGCTGCTT
>DAOVLD010000090.1 GCA_030631445.1 Bacteroidota bacterium | reverse complement strand
TTGAGATGGGCAGGCATATCATCTGCTCCTTCAAAAATATGAGTATAAGCAGGGTCGTTTTCTGGTATAAGTTTATTCATGAACGATTCAAAATCTGTTCTTACCGATGGATCAGCATTTTCGTTCAAGGTAATACCTGCAGAGGTGTGCTTTAACAGAATATGGACCAGCCCGTTATCAGGAAGTTCATTTAACCGGTCGGTAACCATCTGTGTAATAAGATGAAATCCTTTTGGATATGCCGGCAACTTAATTTCAAACTGCTTTATCAAAACAAATGTTTTTCTACAAATTTAAGATTACTATCTATCCTGATTAATTTACAAATTAATCAGAAAGAAAAAAGATAAAAGGATAAAGACAAAAGTACTAATAACATATGGTATGTTTGATATACAATTAAATTTTACATCAAAATAATCTAATTTTTTTATGTAAATAATTCACTTTTAACTTTTTACTTTTGTCTTTTATCTTCTGCATGAATTTTGCAGACTATATTAAAAAATGTTAAAAGAAGTACATGTCCGGTTTGTCTTATTATAATTATTATTTTTGATGGCTTAAATTGCCGAAATCTCAACCATGAAAATGAAGCTTTTTTTTTCTATGTTTGTACTGCTTTCAGGGTTTTTCCTGTCATCGGCACAGGAAAGAGAATTGCTTCAACTTTCAGGAATGGTTTTCAACAAAAATTCCGAGCCGGTCAAATATGCTCATATTGTTTCGAAAACCACTCACCGTGGAACAATTACTGATACAACAGGTCTTTTTACAATAATAACTCACAAAAATGATACTATCATATTTTCATGTATGGGTTATAAACCTAACTATTATGTTGTACCTCAGAAATTAGATAATTTTTATTACACAATTGATGTGTTAATGGAATATGATACGATCATGCTCGAAGAAGTTATTATCCTTCCCTGGAAAACCTACGAGGAGTTTAAAGAAGCCTTTCTATGTCTGAGAATTCCTGAAGGTGATTACGAACACGCGTTAAGAAATATCGCCATCATACAGATACAGATAAAATATGACGATACTCCTTATCCGGGTGTAGCTTATAAGCAAGCTATGAACCAGCAGATACAGAAATCTATAACATATGGCCAGTATCCTGTAAATAATCTTCTAAATCCAATGGCATGGGCTAAATTCTTCAATGAACTTAAGAAAGGGAAACTGAAACGATACATACCTAAAGAAGAAAAAAAAACTGATAAAGACCGTTAGTATTATGTCAAATATGAAGAGGAGAAAAGGAGAAGATGTGAAAAGGAGAAGAAGAGAAGAGTAGATGATGGCAAATGTCAGATGTCTGATAAAACAGCAGGCTTTTAATGAAAACGGGTGCAATTTATTGCCTGATATTTAGTTATTGTAAAAGAAATAGTTTTCCTTGATCAAAATGAAATATGCCGGCTTAATCTTATTATTTCTTTTACCTTACTACACGGTTTCCGGACAGCAGAATTATATTCTCAATGGTGCTATTCGTGATACAACAGGTGATCCTGTCCCTTATGCAAACATATATGCTGAGGGTACAAATCTCGGAACTTCAGCTGATTCAACCGGAATGTTCAGACTTGTACTGGAAAACAATAAAAATTACACCCTGGTTATTTCAGCCGTTGGATACATTAATAAGAAAATAAGTATATCAACTGTTTCAGGCAAAGGCAAAACTATCAGTCTTATACTAAAGTCTTCAAGTAAAGAACTAAAAGAGGTTGAAGTGTATGGAAGCCGCGAGAGACCACCAGGCTTTATACAAATAGAATTGAAGGATTTTCATGTTCTTCCTAATGCTTCCGGTAACATTGAGTCTATACTTAAAACCATGCCAGGTGTATCATCTTCAAATGAATTGAGTTCCCAATATTCAGTCAGGGGTGGAAATTTTGATGAAAATCTTGTTTATGTTAACGATATTGAAATTTATCGCCCTTTTCTTGTGAGGTCGGGTAAACAGGAAGGTCTTAGTTTTGTAAATCCCGATATGGTCTCTTCCATTCAATTCTCAGCCGGGGGATTTGATGCTTCATATGGGGATAAAATGGCATCGGTACTGGATATCAGATATCGAAAACCAACAGAGTTTTCAGGATCTTTTACTTTTAGTCTCCTTGGTGGATCAGCACATATCGAAGACATATCGGCAAATAAAAAGTTTACTTATATTACCGGTTTCCGGTATAAATCTAACCAGTATCTTCTAAATACTTTTGATACTAAAGGAGACTACAAACCCTCTTTCACTGATTGGCAGACCTACCTTAACTATGAATTAAGCGAAAAATGGAATATTGGTTTCCTGGGAAATTTTGCATCGAACTCATATCAATTTATTCCCGAAAACCGACGGACTTCATTTGGTACAGTGAAAGATGCAGTACAACTTTTCGTACTTTATGATGGTCAGGAGATTGACAGGTTTATCACATTAACCGGGGCTGTTTCTGCTAATTACCGGCCAAATGATAAAGTAGAAATAAAGAATATTATTTCTGCATTTAACACCAGGGAACAGGAAACCTTCGATATTGAAGGATTTTACTCATTAAATGCACTTGACAGAGAGATAGGGTCAGAGAATTTAGGAGACAGCATTATGAATATCGGGGTTGGCCATTTTATTGACCATGCAAGGAACAACCTGGATGCTACAGTATTATCATTATCTCAAAAAGGGAAATATAAGTCAGGCAAAAGTATTCTTGAATGGGGTTTGAAAATAAAACATGAGGTAATAAACGATCAGATCAGGGAATGGAAACTTGTTGATTCTGCCGGGTTTTCCCTGCCCTACTCCGATGAAGAAGTGGATCTGGCTGAGAGCAGGCATGCAAACAACAGGTTATCCTCGAACCGGTATACTTCATATTTGCAGCATACCGGACTTTATTCCATAGGTACAACAGCAATACAGGTTATTGGTGGACTGCGATTCCATTACTGGGACCTGAACAGCCAATTTCTGTTAAGTCCCAGGGTTATTATCTACATGGAACCTGCCTGGCTAAATGACTGGAGGTTCCACCTTTCAACAGGGGTCTATTATCAACCTCCTTTTTATAAAGAACTCAGGACTCCTGAAGGATCTGTCAACAGAGATATTGAAGCCCAAAAGTCAGTTCATTACGTTGCAGGAAGTGAATTTAATTTTATTGCATGGGAACGCCCGTTCAGGTTTACTACCGAGGTATATTATAAAAAACTTGATCAATTGATTCCATATTTCATCGATAATGTGCGTATTGATTATATTGGCCGGAATATTGCCCATGGTTATGTTACCGGGATCGATCTGAAAATAAATGGCGAGTTCGTTGATGATGCTGAATCATGGGCAAGCTTATCCATTATGCAAGCCAGGGAAAATATTGAAAACGATTCATACATTAATGATGATGGTGAAGCAATCTACCCGGGATCTTATCCGAGACCAACAGACCAGCTCCTGAATTTCTCCCTGTTTTTCCAGGACTACTTTCCCGGTAACCCAACATACCGGGTACACCTTATTATGCACTATGGAACAGGATTACCTACCAAACCTGCCACTACCGAACGATTTGACCAGTATTTCAGGATGCCGTCATATCGCAGAGTGGATATCGGTTTCTCAAAAACTTTTTCAGCAGGAGACAATTCCCGTTTAATGAATGGTGTTCTCAGACATCTGGAAACTATCCGGATCGGGGCAGAGATATTTAACCTTTTGGATATCAATAACACTGTTTCGTACATCTGGATCAGGACGGTGAACAATCTGGACAATGTTTCAAACCGGTTTGCTGTTCCTAACTACCTTACTTCAAGGAGATTAAATTTCAGGGTGTCAGTACGGTTTTAGTTCAAATTTCTAATAAGGACTGTCATAAGCTTTACGAAAAGTCAGGAGAGATTGCTTCTCCGCCAGCTGGCGGATCGCAAAATCCGTATACCTAATATGCATTACATGGTATGCATACACAAATTTTAACTTTAGTCACTTATAACTTTAGTCACTTCTTTATTTAAGCACTGAATAGTTACTTTGTTTCTTAACATATTTTAATTAGAGAAGAAATAACTATTTTTGATGAAGATTATTTTACCCGAAAGTTGTTCCAATTTGCTTATTTGTAAATATTTAACTCATTAACACAATACAAATTATGAATTCACAGGATTACATAGCCCGTGAAGAAAAATTCGGGGCTCATAATTACAATCCTCTACCTGTTGTTCTTGAACGTGGTGAGGGTGTATTTGTCTGGGATGTTGACGGCAAAAGATATTTTGATTTTCTCTCAGCTTACTCTGCTGTAAATCAAGGGCATTGTCATCCAAAGATTGTTGATGCGCTTACTGAACAGTCAAAAATCCTCACCCTCACTTCCAGGGCATTCTATAACAATGTTTTAGGTGAATACGAGGAATATATCACCAATTATTTCGGGTATGACAAGGTTTTACCTATGAATACAGGTGCTGAAGGTGATGAAACTGCTATTAAGCTATGCCGCAAGTGGGCATATCAGAAAAAAGGAATAGGTGAAAATGAAGCTATGATAATTGTTTGTGAAGGCAATTTCCACGGAAGAACCATTACAGTTATTTCTATGTCAAGCGATCCGGAAGCACGAAACGAATTTGGTCCATATACTCCGGGTTTTATTACCATACCTTATAATAATATCGATGCACTGGAAAAAGAATTAAAAAATCCAAATGTGGCAGGATTCCTGGTTGAACCTATCCAGGGTGAAGCAGGTGTATTTGTTCCTGATGAAGGTTACCTGAAGAAAGCATCCGATCTTTGCAGGCAAAACAATGTGTTATTTATTGCAGATGAGGTACAGACAGGAATTGCCCGTACGGGAAAGTTACTTGCATGCGATCATGAGGATGTACGACCTGATATTCTTATTCTGGGTAAAGCATTATCCGGAGGGGTTTTACCTGTATCGGCAGTTCTGGCAGATGATGATATCATGTTAACCATCAAACCCGGTGAACACGGATCAACATTTGGAGGAAACCCGGTAGCAGCAAAAGTTGCCATAGCAGCTCTTGAGGTTGTTAAAGAAGAAAAACTTGCTGAAAATGCTGAAAGACTGGGAGAAATATTCAGGAATGAATTTCGCAATATTGAATCCGAAATGATAAAAACGGTGCGGGGAAAAGGGTTATTAAATGCTGTTGTAATTGCACCTAAAGGCGGAAAAGAAGCATGGGATGTATGCTTAGCCATGAAGGAATATGGCGTAATTGCCAAACCTACTCATGGGGATATTATCCGGTTTGCTCCTCCCCTTACCATTACTGAGGAACAATTAAGGGATGCAATGGAAAGGATAAAAAAGGCATTCGCGGAGTTTGAATGATTAAATTATTGAATGTTAATTTCCTCATTTTCGCATTTATGCATTTACTCATTTTCGCATTTCCCAATCAAATATCTTTCAGCAGAATATTCGATGGTAATTTATCCAAAGTGTTTTCAAATTCCTCAACCACTCCGGCAATCTTCAGGTATTCCTTACTACCGGCAGAAGTCATTTTCTTCAAACCTTTATTCTCCAGCTTTTTCAGGACTGAATGCACCGTAATGGCATGAATGTCCCTGCCCGGTTGCAAAGCTATTTCCTTTGGGCTTTGTTTGAATGTTTCGGAGAAAATTCCTGCTTCAGTAAGCTCAAATGTAATATCCCTGACCACTCTGACAGGGATCTTTAGTTCTTTTGCCAACTGATAAGATGTAAGAGGACTATCACCTTTCTCAAAAAGTTTAATCACATAATTAGCAACAAGTAAAGTTAAAATACGCTTCAACTTATAACTAATATTCAATGAATCATACTCATACTCGTATCTTGCCACATTCTGTTTTGCGAATGATATTTCCGCTCCAAGAAGCACTATCAGCCAGCTGAGCTGTAGCCAGATAAGAAACAATGGAAGGGCGGCAAAACTACCATATAATGCATTGTATCTTGAAACACCGATCTGGAAATATACATATCCCCACTGCGACAATTGGACAAGGGTGCCGGCAATAATACCACCAACCAGTGCCGAGGTAAAGTTCACCTTAGTATTAGGCATAGCCATATAAACGATGGTCAAAAGAAACCAAATAAGAAAATAGGGTATAAAATGAAGGAAAAAGTTTATCACCGGTTTAATCTGACCCAGCAAAGCAACTTCTGTTGTAATCATGTCAATTTGTGAGGTAATAAATACATTAGCACTACTTGAAACAAGAATGAATATCGGAGCAATTAGCATAATAGAAAGGTAATCGGTGAACTTTCTTACAAATGGCCTTGATTTCTTTACCTGCCAGATACCGTTAAATGACCGTTCAATATTACTTAGCAGTCCCATCACAGTCCAAAAAAGTACAATAAGACCAATACCGGCAATTACACCTCCTTTGACATTCTCGAGGTAATTCCTTGCCATATTTACTATCCAATTCAATGCTTCCTCATGTCCCTGGAATCCTTTTATAAGTTCCGCTTCGAGTTTGTTCTGAAACCCAAAACCTTTAGCTATCCCGAATATCATTGCCAGGGTTGGCACTACTGAAAGAAGTGAATAAAAAGTAAGAGCTGAGGCTCTCAACGAGACTTTGTCTTCGGAAAAACCACGAAGAGCAAGCATAATGATCCTTAACTGTTTGATCAGGAACGATTTCACCCCGGAGGTCTCATAAAGAGACATTTTCCATATCCCGACAGTAAGAAATTCGACCAGGATTTTGTTAAATTGGCTCAGTTTTTTCATGTTTCAATATATAGGAACTTCAAAATTATAGGTTGATTAGAAATAAGTTAAATCAGTTCGACTATGCCAGGTATGGTATTTAATTGCATTTCCGTTTCAATTAATTACTAATTTTCATTACTTACATTTTTTTTAATTTACCTCCAAAACCCTTATTAAGTATAGCTTTTGTAATTTTCTGGCTTTTTTGTCTCCTTTATTTGATTTAAGAACAAGGAACACCGATTAACGATTTTTGATTT
>DAOVLD010000074.1 GCA_030631445.1 Bacteroidota bacterium | reverse complement strand
CGTTTTATTTCCAAAATAGATATCATTTATAGCTTCCTTAAGTTCCGGAAATCCGGGTATTGGAGGATATACCTGAATGTTATCACTATTGAAATCAATATTTCCAATTACCTCCGAAAGGTCAATATTACAAACAGCATTGACTCCCCGGTTCAGATAAAGGTATTCTTTTCCGTTTTTCCTGCTTAATTCTTTAATTTTCTGACCTATACCAACAATTTTTGAAAATTTGGCACCACTACGATTAACATTCATTTGTTTTGGATTTTATAGATTAATTACCTCATCATATGCAACAGCAGCTGCTTCCATTACAGCTTCAGACATTGTTGGATGCGGGTGTATAGATTTGATCAATTCGGGACCGGTAATTTCAAGTTTTCGTGCCACGACAATTTCCGCGATCATTTCAGTAACATTGGTACCTATCATATGTCCTCCTAACAACTCACCATATCTGGTATCAAAGATCAATTTGACAAAACCTTCTTTTTCACCAATTGCCCTGGCTTTACCTGAAGCAATAAACGGAAATTTCCCGACTTTTATTTCATAACCTGCTTCTTTTGCCTCTTTTTCTGTCATACCAACCGATGCCACTTCCGGTGATGTATAGGTACATGATGGAATATTTTTATAGTCAAGCTGATCGGGTGTTTTCCCGGCAATATTTTCAACGCATATAATTCCCTCAGCAGAAGCAACATGGGCAAGTGATTGTCCATGTACAATATCTCCAATAGCATATATTCCTTTTACATTTGTCTGGTAATATTCATCAACCCTTATTTTGTCTTTATCCATCTCAATACCAATTTCCTCAATACCAATATTTTCCAGATTAGGAGAAATACCAACTGCAGACAGGACAATATCTGCTTCAATTTCCTTTTCCCCCTTCCTGGTTTTCACGGTTACTATACATTTCTCTCCATTTATATCAACCTGTTCAACAAATGAACCGGTTATCACTTTCATACCTGCTTTCTTAAAAGATCGTTCAAGTTGCTTTGACACTTCTTCATCCTCAAGCGGTACAATATTTGGAAGGAATTCAACAAGAGTAACATTTACTCCTATAGAATTATAAAAATATGCAAACTCGCTTCCGATAGTCCCTGATCCGACAATAATCATAGATTCAGGCATCTTATTCAGGGTTAATGCTTCCCGGTAACCGATTATTTTTTTCCTATCCAGTTTCAGGTTGGACAATTCTTTCGGTCTGGCTCCGGTAGCCAGTATAATATGTGGTACAACATATTCTTCATATTTACCATTATCACTTTCTACCCGAACTTTATTTTCCCCGGCAAGTTTGCCGAAACCCTTTATATGGTCAATTTTATTCTTTTTAAAAAGATATTGAATCCCTTTGCTCATTTCATCTGCAATAGCTCTGCTTCTTTCCATCATTCTTTTTATATCAGGACTTATATCACCATTTATTTTAACCCCATAATCTACTGCATTCTTCACATTTTCATACACTTTTGCACTTTTCAACAACGATTTGGCGGGGATACAACCCCAGTTAAGGCAGATACCCCCCAGCTCAGCCCTCTCCACAACAGCTACTTTTTTACCCAGTTGTGAGGCTCTTATTGCAGCAACATACCCTCCCGGTCCGCTACCGATAACAATCATATCGTAATTCATAAAATACTCTGTTTGATTATTTTACAATTAATTTCTTTATTAATTTTTAAATGGTAAATCTACAAAACAATATTAACTTAAAAAAGGCTAAGGCTAAGGTTGAGGGCGCCTTAACCTTAGCCTTAGCCTTATTTTTGCTGACATTCAAATTTGGTAGTTGCATTTGAATAGTATTAACCTTTTTAATTACCTTGCAAAACCATGTTCTTTCTTTGCATTATCCTCATACAAAATGAAGATTTATGAACATAAAAGACCGTGATAAAAAGTTGTTATGCTTACAGGAATTTATTGGGCTGGATATAAATATAAGTAAATTCATTCACCAGACCCCTACTCAAGAACTTGCCGAACGAATTATAAATGAAGGTCTTGGGTTTGAGAATCACTTAATGCATACCACAGACCAGATATCAGGTTTTGATCTTGTAGAACTAAACTATTTCCTTATGATCAGGAGGAATTACGGACAATTTACAATTGTTATTATTATTGCTGATGAACTAATTAATTATTTAATTCAAATAATAAAAGACACAAATATTCATTATTCAGAGATTCTCAGTAAAACTTTACCAATGTGTAATTCTGAGGGTACACCGATATATATTCTACCCGAACAATTTATTAAAGGGTATTTTAATCAAATTACACTTGAAAGAATCCTCAACCCAAAATTTGATCCATATTACAGGCCTCCCACAATTATTGAAAACTTTGAGATCCTTACAAAAAATCAGTAAATACAAATGTGTCAGGAATAAAAAGTGTAAAATGCGATAATTTTAAAAAAAGTCCTGCAAACAAAATCATGAAATGTTTTCTTAAAGAAAAACCTTATGGTTTACTTAGGAAAGTACTTATCCAGTAATTGTCTTGCAGCTATAAAAGAACTTATTTTATTATCAAGGACCATTTTCCGGAATTTCTCAATTTGCTTAATGATTTCGGGATGTTGGTAAAAACGATCTTTCAATTTATCGTTGATAGTTTCATACATCCAATATAAAGATTGACTTTTCCTTTTTTGCTCAAGGAATTTATTTGCCCTGGTAAACCGGTAATACTTATCTATTGTTTCCCATACATGGCTAATACCTGTTCCATCTTTTGCTGAACAGATTAATACTTCAGGGATCCATCCCGATTTCGTTGGTGGATACAGGTGTAAAGCATTCTGGTATTCCGCTTTAGCCCTGTTAGCATGAATTTTATTATCCCCATCGGATTTGGTAATTACCACGGTATCTGCCATCTCCATGATACCACGTTTAACTCCCTGCAATTCGTCACCCGCACCTGCCAACATCAGAAGCAGAAAAAAATCCACCATTGAATGAACAGCGGTTTCAGATTGTCCAACCCCGACTGTTTCGACAAAAATTGTATCAAATCCGGCTGCTTCGCAAAGCACAATGGTTTCTCTTGTTTTTCGGGCAACCCCACCCAGTGTACCTGCAGCTGGCGAAGGACGGATATATGCATTAATTTCAGCTGATAATTTTTCCATCCGGGTTTTATCACCAAGAATACTTCCTTTCGAGTACTCACTGCTTGGATCAATTGCCAGCACAGCAAGTTTTCGTTTCATACTGATCAGCTTATTACCAAGAGCTTCGATAAAGGTACTTTTACCTACCCCGGGAACTCCCGTGATACCTATACGTACAGAATTTCCTGCATAGCCAAGACATTTTTCAATAACCTCCTGGGCAATTTCCTGGTGCCTGGGAAGATTGCTCTCTATAAGAGTAATTGCCTGGCTAAGTATTGTCCTGTTTCCTGTCAGGATACCATCCAAATATTCACCCGCGGCAAGTATTTTTCTTTTTGCTTTTCTGTGCTTGTGTAAAGCATCTCCATTGATATTCTCCGGCTGGTCTACACCCTTATTTACACGTAAAGCACTTTTAAATTTTCGTGGCATATCTGGCAAGTTAATAAACAGAAATCAACTATCTGCAGAGTAACAGGTCTTTTTTTTGCCTATTTCGTTTCCGGGGGGTTCACCTCACCGGTTACCCGAAGAATTATACTTGAATTTTTCGGATCATTAGTAATAACAGTAATAGATTTATTCTGCCTTCCTTTGCGTGTTCCGGAGCTGAATATTGCTTTTATTGAACTACTTTTCCCCGGCTCTATCACTTTATCTTTCGGACTAACAGCTGTACATCCGCAACTTGATTTTATTTTCCTTATAATTAAGTTGCCTTTTCCAACATTTTTAAAAATGAAATCATGTTCAACTTTTGATCTCTGAGCCATCTTGCCAAAATTAAAAGTTCTCCCATCCACAAATTCAATTTTAGCAGCATTAGCAAGTTCTTCGGCTGTCATCGAAGTAAAATCCTCAACGATAGTTGCAGATATTGTCAACCGGTTATTCCCTATTGCCTGCTCATTTGTCAGGACAATTATCCTGTTAATCACAAAACCCCAATCATTTATAACACCCGCGTTATAAGTTGCTTCAATATAACCTTTCTGTTGCGGTTTAAGTGTTTCAGGAACAGCTTTAATTTGTAGATGTTTAGGAACCTGATCGAATCTCAATGCCTGATTCTTTTTTGAAGTATTAATTATCTGCATCTGGATGGTTTTTTTCTCACCGTGGTTTATCCTGACAAAAGCCAAATGATTTGACTTGAATCTGACATCCCCTATCTGATATGGATAAATATCCTCAACGGTACGCTCTTTGGGAATAACTTCTCCTTTAATTCTCAGAACAACTGCCTTTCTTGCAGCATTTGAAAAAACAGAAAGGCTTTTATTGAATCCCCCCGGTCGATTTTTCGAAATGTAGGTTGCCTTCACAAATCCTTTTCCTCCGGGCATTACCGGTTCTTTTGACCATGCAGGTGAAGTGCAACCACAGGAAGCTATTACACGGTTTATTACCAATGGTATACTGCCAGTATTAGTAAAGCTGAATTTACAGGTAACATTACCATCTTCTTCTTTAAAAGTACCAAAATCATGAGTAAGCTTATCAAATGATATTGTAGCTAGTTTCTGCTGAGCCATTACTCCCGGTACCAGATTACCCATAAATAATAATACAAACAGACCTGGAATTATCTTTTTCATAATAATATCAATGTTATCGTTGTATTTATTCTCTTTTCTTTTTAAACGGATCAAAATTAAAAAAGTTTGGATGAATAGTATAACTTTCGGTTGAATTAACTTTTTATTTTTTTCCTCTATCTTTATACCTTTACAAATAGTTGTTACATAGAAGTGATATAACAAAAATTATTCCTTTTGATGAATTGCTTTCAAGATAATCAGGGAGATTATGAATAGACGCAGGATATTATACATTTTTTGTTTTATTTTTTTCCTGATCGTGTATGGTCAAACATATGCCCAGTTTTATAACGGTCATCAGATGACTTTTGGGAAAAACAGGGTTCAATATTATGACTTTTACTGGTCCTTTTACCGTTTCGAAAAATTTGATATTTATTTCAATGAATTTGGAAAAGAACTTGCTGAATACACAGCCCTGGTTGCTGAAAAAAAACTAATGGAGATTGAAGATTACTTTGATTATCATCTGGATAAGAGGCTGATTATTATAGTATACAATAAATTATCAGATTATAAACAAAGCAATCTGGGACAAGTTACCGGTACTGAAGACTACAATATAGGGGGGTATACAAGAGTAATCCGCAATAAGGTGATGCTATATTTTAATGGTAAACATCCTGACTTTGAAAAACAGATTGCCGGAGCGATAACGGAGGTATTAGTTCAGGAAATGCTATATAGCGGGGATGTCAAGGACAGAATAGCCAGCTCAACTTTAATCAACCTCCCTGACTGGTATACTAAAGGATTGATTTCGTACATGTCAGATCCATGGAATAACCATATTGAAAATAGGGTAAAAGACGGCATAATGTCAGGCCGGTACGAAAAGTTTGACTGGCTTACCGGAACTGAAGCTGTTTATGCCGGGCATTCTTTCTGGCGATTTATTGCCAGGACTTATGGTGATCCAATCATACCTAATATTGTTTATCTTACAAGAATAAACAAAAATGCAGGTAAAGGTTTTTTATTTGTCCTTGGGAAAAAGGTCAAATCCCTTTCAAAAGACTGGCTTGCTTATTATCATGACTATTTTGACGATCAGGACCGGGAGATCCCGGAACAAGGAATGATGCTGAAATGGCCTAAATGTACAAGGAGGTACCAGGAAATAAAGATAAATCCTGAAAATCAACTTATTGCTTATGTTACAAAAGAATTTGGGCAATATAAAATATGGATCTACGACAGCAATACCGGAAAACATAAAAAGATATTCCGCAAGGAACCTAAAGTAGGACAATTACCTGACAAATCTTACCCTATCATAACATGGCATCCAACCGGCAAATTGCTGGCATTCATTTCAGAAGAAAAAGGAAGACTGGCCCTCTACTTTTACAGGCTTTCGTCAGGCAATCTTGAAAGGATTAACCTCCCATATTTTGATAAGATTCTTGATTTTTCATACTCACCTGATGGGACAAAATTTGTGTTTTCGGCAGTGAAAGAAAGCAAAACTGATATATTTATTCATAATATTTCTTCCGGAACTAATGAACAAATAACTAACGATTTACCGGATGATCTAAACCCCAGGTTTATTAGTGAAGGAAAAGAAATTATTTTCAGTTCTAACAGGTCGAGTGATACCCTTAACCTTCCTAAAGAGGAACTCAATAACACAGACTTTACATACGACCTGTTTATTTACAATTACCAGAAAAAGTCTGATTATCTTATTCGTTTATCTGAAGGGAATTATTATGATAAATTTGAACCATACAAGGTAAAAGATAATACATTCCTTTATATCAACGATGAAAACGGGATATTTAATCGCTATATAGCCAGATTTGACAGCACAATTAGTTTTATTGATACTACAACACATTACCGTTTTTATACGAAATCGAAGCCTTTAACCAATTATTCAAGGAACATTCTTGAGCATAATTACTCACCACAAACCGGACAAATCGGTGAAGTATTCTTTCATAATGGTAAATACAAGATGAGAACGGAGGAACTTGACATTGGTAATGTAATTACTGAGGAAAAAATTATAACCACCGGTTATCAGAAAGAAAGATCGATAGAATTACAGGAATATGACAGTTTGAAAACACTGAAAAAGGAAGTAGCAATAAAATACAGAGCGATGATGGATACTCTGGAAAAGCCTCTTTCAAAATACTTTCAAACAGAAAAACTGATAGATGTAAACAACTATATTTTTGAAAAGGAGAAAGAGAATTATTTCAGGCAACAATTATTAAAGGAGTATCCTGATATTAACATTGATACAGGCGATTTCATTTTGCCTAAAATCAGGATATATGAAACCTCGTTCTACAATAACTATATAGCCAATCAGGTAGATTTCGGGTTTTTAAACAATTCTTATCAACCTTTTTCGGGAGGAGGTGGCTATTATAATCCCGGCATAAACATGTTATTTAAAATCGGGGCAGACGATCTTTTTGAAAACTATAAAATTATTGGAGGCTTCCGGTTCTCGGGGAATTTTGACAGCAATGAATATCTCCTAAGTGTTGAAAGCCTTATAGGGAATTTTGACAAACAATTGACTTTCCATCGGGTGGCTATGAATGCTCAATCGGATGATGCTTTAATAAAAATACATACTCAGGAGCTTTTCTATTCCATAAGGTATCCATTTAGTATGGTATCTGCACTAAAAGGCACTTTCAGTTTAAGAAATGACAGGAGTGTATATCTTTCAACTGATTTAAAAAACCTGCACAGGGAAAATGAAACGCGCACATGGGCTAGTATTAAGCTTGAATATATTTTTGATAATACCCGCCAAAGAGGTATTAATATTTACTACGGCACACGGCTAAAGCTTTTCGGCGAGATGTACAAACAAATTGACAGAAAAAAATCCGATCTGTTTGTGATCGGTGGAGATATAAGACACTATCTGAAAATCCATCGCGATTTAATTTGGGCTAACAGATTGGCAGGAAGTACATCATTTGGCAGCAATAAACTTATCTACTTCATGGGTGGTGTAGATAACTGGATACCATTCCTGAGCAAAATAGAAACATTTGACCAATCT
>DAOVLD010000021.1 GCA_030631445.1 Bacteroidota bacterium | reverse complement strand
GAATGCCTCAAAAGAGGAATACGAAAGTGTTGTTCAAAAAGCACAGGAAGCTTTTAATATCTGGAGAAAAATGCCTGCTCCGGCAAGAGGAGAGATTGTACGTCAGATTGGACTGGCTCTTCGTGAAGCCAAAGATGATCTGGGTAAACTTGTAACCCTTGAAATGGGGAAAATTTACCAGGAAGGACTTGGAGAGGTTCAGGAAATGATTGATGTTTGTGATTTTGCTGTTGGACAGGCAAGATTGTTAAATGGTATCACTATGCATTCCGAACGACCTGACCACAGAATATACGACCAATACCATCCGCTTGGAATTGTAGGGATTGTTACAGCATTCAATTTCCCGGTAGCAGTCTGGGCATGGAATGCTATGATAGCAGCTATTGCAGGTGATGTTGTAATCTGGAAACCAAGTTCAAAAACCCCACTTACTGCAATAGCTATACATAATATTATTGCGAAAGTACTTACAGACAACAATCTACCGGAAGGGATATTTAACCTTATGATAGCCAAATCCTCGGTACTTGGAGATAATTTCTTGTCAGATAAAAGAATTGTCCTGTTTTCGGTTACAGGATCGACAGCTGTTGGGAAAAGGGTTGGTGGTATAGTAGGCAAGCGTCTTGGTAAAACTATCCTTGAACTGGGCGGAAACAATGCTATTATCATCTCTCAGCATGCCGATCTTGATATGTCTATACCTGCTGTGGTTTTCGGAGCATTGGGTACTGCAGGTCAGCGCTGCACCAGTACACGTCGTATAATAATTCACGAATCAATTTATGAGGATGTAAAGACGAAACTGGTAAATGCTTACCTGCAGGCTGCAAAAAAAATCGGCAATCCACTTGATCCAAACACACTTGTAGGTCCGGTAATTGACGGTATGGCTGTAGATCTTTTCCATAATGCTTTAGATCAGGCTAAGAAGGAAGGTGGCAATATTGCTATAGGAGGGAATATTCTTGATCCTGATAAATTTGGTTCTTCTAATTATGTTGATCCGGCAATTGTTGAAGTTGAGAACCATTATAATATAGTACAGGAAGAAACATTCGCACCTATTTTGTACCTGATAAAATATAAAACAATTGATGAAGCAATCAGTTTAAACAATGATGTGCCTCAGGGTTTATCCTCAGCAATTTTCACTCTTAATTTAAGAGAAGCAGAGCAATTCCTTTCAGAGGCAGGGTCTGATTGCGGAATAGCTAATGTGAACATCGGTACATCAGGGGCTGAAATTGGCGGTGCATTTGGTGGTGAAAAAGATACAGGAGGTGGCCGGGAGTCGGGGTCTGATTCCTGGAAAGCTTATATGAGAAGGCAGACCAATACAATTAATTGGAGTACTGAACTGCCTCTTGCACAGGGGATAAAGTTTGATTTGTAAGATAAATTATGAAAGTTTATTTGTTTATTTGTTGATGAGTTTATTTGTAAGATGTCCAGAGCCACCTAAAATAGATAAATTCTTAACTTCTCAATTTATAAACTCCTAAACTTATAAATTTTTCAACACTGCAACACAAATCTTTTGTTTCCAATAACGCTTGATTAAGAATGTTGTATTGCATAAAATAGGAGTGATATCGAGTGCCTGACTATCCGGCATGGGATATTGTTTTTCTTTTCAGGAATTGTTTTACGGTAGTGAAAATTCCTTCGGGATCAAAACCACATTCATGGTATAATTCCCCGGGTGTACCATGTTCGATAAAATGATCAGGAACCCCCATTCTTTTCACCCGGGAAGAGTATTGATGTTCAGCCATAAATTCAATAACAGCTGAGCCGAATCCTCCGACAACAGTTCCGTCTTCAATTGTAATTACAGATTGAAATTTATTAAAAACCTTGTGTAAGATCTCGTTATCCAGGGGTTTTACAAATCGCATATCATAATGGCAGACACTGATGTTCTCCTTTTTCAAATGTTCGGTAGCTTGAACAACAAAATTCCCAACATGTCCGATTGACAGGATAGCAATATCATGTCCCTCTTTTATCAGGCGACCTTTGCCAACCGGAATTTCACGAAATGGTTTTTTCCATTCCGGCATTACACCCCTGCCCCTGGGATAACGAATAGAGAATGGTCCCATTTTATCCTTTTGTGCAGAGTACATTAGATTGCGTAACTCTTCTTCGTTCATGGGAGCACATACTATCATGTTAGGTACGTTTCTCATGTATGCCAGATCGAAAACACCCTGATGTGTTGCTCCGTCCTCCCCAACTATCCCGCCCCTGTCAAGACAGAAAATAACATCCAGGTTCTGGATAGCAACATCGTGGATTACCTGATCGTAAGCCCTTTGCATAAATGTAGAGTATATATTGCAGAAAGGTTTCATTCCTTGTTTTGCTAATCCGGCTGAAAAGGTAACTGCATGCTGTTCGGCAATTCCAACATCAAATACCCTGTCAGGCATTTTTTCCATCATTAAATTCAATGATGAACCGGTAGGCATAGCGGGAGTTATAGCAATAATTTTTTCATTCTTCTCAGCAAGCTCAATGATAGTGTGTCCAAAAACATCCTGGTATTTTGGTGGTTTAACCTTGTCAGTTTTTACTTTAAGAATTTCGCCCGTGGTTTTATTAAATTTTCCGGGAGCGTGAAACTGCGTTTGATTAAGCTCTGCCTGTTTAAAACCTTTGCCTTTTACTGTCTGACAATGAAGTAATTTTGGTCCGGGAATGTTCTTAAGGTCATTGAGTACCTGTGTAAGGTGCATTACATCATGTCCGTCAACAGGACCGAAATATCTGAAATTCATCGATTCAAACAGGTTACTGTGCTTCAGAACAGCCGATTTAAAACCATGTTCAAGATCCTGAATAAGAGAGCGTGGATTGGAACCGGGGAGCTTTATTTTTCCCAGTAATTGCCAGATATTATTTTTTATACGATTATATGTCTTGCTTGTTGTTATATCAAGAAGGTATTCTTTCATTGCACCCAGGTTCTGATCAATAGCGATATTATTATCATTAAGTATGACTAACAAGTCGGAGTTCTGAGTTCCGGCATTGTTTAATCCTTCGAATGCAAGCCCTGCAGTCATGGCACCATCTCCAATTATTGCTACAACGTGCCTCTCCTCGTCTTTCTTCCGGGTAGCAATAGCCATTCCCAAAGCTGCAGAAATTGAGGTGGATGAATGCCCAACACCAAAGGAATCATATTCACTTTCATCGGGTTTAGGGAAACCGCTTATCCCTTTGTATTTACGGTTTGTGTCAAATATTTCCCTGCGGCCGGTAAGTATCTTATGTCCATAGGCCTGGTGTCCTACGTCCCAGACAATAAGATCGTATGGTGTGTTGTATACATAGTGCAGAGCAACTGTAAGTTCAACAACGCCCAGACTAGCACCAAAATGGCCGGGATTGGAACTAACAACATCAATGATGAACTGTCGCAACTCGCAACTTACCTGTGGGAGTTCTTCCGGAGAGAGTTTCCTGAGATCATCAGGAGTTACAATACGGTTAAGTAATTTATAAGCATCATCTGACATGACCAAATCATTATGTAGATGCAAAGATATGAATTTCTGAAAAAAAGTTGTTAATATTGAATCATGATTTTAAAATATAAACAATATGCAGATACAGCTAAAAAAAGTAGTTATTTTTTCAATAGTAATTTCCACAGTATTTTCCTGTGTGCCTACCCGGCAATTTAATGATATTCAGAAAAAAAACCGGAAACTACTTACTGAGAAAGATTTATTGAAATCAGAAAATCAGAAATTCTCAGTTGAGAACAAGGAATTAACATCTGAATTTAAAAGCCTGGAAGGGAAAATTAAAGAGATAGAAAAACAGCACCGGGATAAAACCGAAGAGTGTGATATGTTAATGAAAGATTTTAACCGTGTAAACAGGCAATATGTTGATTTACATAAAGCCCAGGAAGAGCTTATTAAGGGGAATGACAAAGAAACAAGAAGATTATTGAAACAATTACAGGTTACACAGGAAAGTTTGCAGGAGAAAGAGGATGAACTTCGGGAACTTGAAGTATCTCTGAGTAATAAGAAACAAAATCTTGAAGAATTGCTTTTTGAACTGGATCAAAGAAATGCAAGACTTATTGAGCTTGAAAAAATACTTCAGAAAAAAGATTCTGTTGTTCTGGCATTGAAAGATAAAGTTTCATCTGCATTAATGGGATTTGAAAAGGATGGTTTAACCGTAACACTTAAGAATGGCAAGGTATATGTTTCGCTTGAGGAGAAATTATTGTTCGGAACAGGAAGCACAACCGTTAGCAGGAATGGAGTAGATGCTCTGAGAAAACTTGGTCGGGTACTGGAACGGAATACCGATATCAATATTATGATTGAAGGACATACGGATGATGTTCCTTATAAGACGAACAGCGGACCAATTAAAGATAATTGGGACCTGAGTGTGAAAAGAGCTACTGCTGTGGTTAGAATATTACTGGATAATTCATCAATAAATCCTAAACGCCTTATTGCCGGCGGGCGAGGTGAATTTATGCCGGTTGATCCGGTGAAAACAACAGAAGCCAGAAGAAAAAACCGACGGACAGAAATAATACTGACTCCAAAACTTGATGAATTATTCCGGATACTTGAAAATAATTAATGTTCATTGGAAAGATGGAAGAGTGGAAAAATGGAATAATGGAAAGATGGAAGAATGGAAGAATGGAAAGATGAAATAGTGGAATAGAGGAATAAGTATTTAGTGTTTCTTTGTGCTTTAGTGACTTTGTGGCAAAGAAAAAAGAATGCCACTAAAACACTAAGACACAAAATAGCACAAAAAGAAAATGAAGGATGGAACTTGGGATGACACATTCTAACAATATATAAAGGATTTAATGATGAATTCAAACGTTTAAACTTATGTTCCAATATTCCAACATTCCAATATTCCAATATTCCAATACAACTACATACTATCATAAAGTACTATATTTAGTGCCTGTTTCACTTATGGCTATTTGGGTACAATAAAAAGATGGATGCTTGCTGTTTGCTACGAAAGCTCACTATTCGCAAAACATGGAACTTCTTGTTGCTTAGCATAAGTTATTTTCTGTCAATAGTTTTTAAGAAACACTTCCTGTGGGGTTATCCTTCGGGTTTAGCAATAGAACCCTCTTCATTATGCAACCTGAGTTGCCCGGAATGTCCGGCAGGAACCAATAATCTTTCCGGAGTAAAAGGGTTTATGGATATAGAATTATTCAATAAGATACTTGATGAAACCGGTCTTTTTCTTACATTTCTTACTCTGTATTTCCAGGGGGAACCTTTTCTTAATAACCGGCTCTTTGACATGATAAAAAGAGCAGTAGGAAGGAATATATATACAGCTACTTCCACCAACGGACATTTTCTTACAAATGAGAATGTTAGGAGAATAATTGAAAGCGGACTTGACAGGCTGATTATTTCAGTTGACGGAACTACGCAGGATGTTTATGAAAAGTACAGGGCGGGAGGGGATTTGAAAAAAGTGATTTCCGGGATTGAAAAAGTTGTGAAATGGAAAAAGAAACTTCATTCATCAAAACCATTCGTGATTATTAGCTTCCTGGCATTAAGGACTAACGAACACCAAATAAAGGATATCAAAAAGTTAGGGAAAAAACTTGGTGTCGATAAGGTAGTGATCAAAACAGCACAGGTAAAAGATATGAGTTGCAGGAATGATCTGGTTCCGACAAGTGAAAAGTTAACACGTTATAAATTTATTGACGGGCATTATGAATTAAAGAAAAAACTTACTAACCGGTGCTGGCGTGTATGGAGCTCTCCGGTTATCACTTATAACGGCAAAATAGTGCCGTGTTGCTTTGATAAGAATGCTGAGCATTCCATGGGAGAATTGGCAACAACCGGCTTCAGAGATATTTGGAAAGGAGATAGTTTCAAGAATTTTAGAGAAAGAATTCTGAATGAAAGAAAAACAATAAATATTTGCCGGAATTGTACAAGCGGGCAGAATATATTTGTAAGAAAAAGATAGAGGGAATAGAGGGGATAAAGGGAATAAAGGAATAATGGAAAAATGGAAAGATGGAATAATGGGAAGAAAAAACATTAATGGTGAATTTTTACGTTCAAGCTTTAATTCCCTAGCCGTCCATGACTGCAGTTTGGCAGTTCAGGCAGGTATTATTCCAACATTCCAATATTCCAGGATAACTACGTATTATCCTGAAAAACTACGTTAAATATCTGTAGTTTTTATAATTTGCATCATTATTATAATTTAATTCCAATTTATTATGAAAATATTAAGAAAAATTGCCATTGTTTTTGTACTCCTGATAGCAGTTTTAGCTATTTCGGGATATTTCTTTTTACATCATCTTTCGCATAAAGGAGTACCCGATTATAACATGGATATTAACCTGAAGAATCTCAGCGAAGAAGTGATTGTTTACCGCGATTCACTGGCTATTCCTCATGTAATTGCACAAAATGATGAGGATCTTTACAGGGCAGTGGGTTATGTAATGGCCCAGGACCGTTTGTGGCAGATGGATCTGTTAAGACGGGTTACAATGGGGAGATTATCTGAAATATTTGGTGAAGATTTTGTTGAAACCGACCTGTTGCTTAGATCGTTAAGTATATTTGACAAGTCCCAGCTCATATTATCAAAAACAGAACCTGAAATGGTAAAAGCTCTTGAGGCTTTTTCCGATGGGGTGAATCAGTATATTGAACAAAATGAAAAAAGCTTACCACTTGAATTCAGTGTTCTTGGATATAAACCTGATAAATGGGAACCTGCATATTCAATGAATATAATCGGTTATATGGCATGGGATCTGGCAGGCAGCACTTATTCAAGCGAAGTGATAATTTACAAATTGCTAGAAAAATTTGGCGAAGATAAAATGAAGGATCTTATACCTCAAGTTACAGGCAGACCCGATCTGATCTATCCTGATTTTATACTTGATAATGAAGAAATTGCATTTACGGAAAAGTTAACAGCACATCAGGAAATACTTCAGGGGCTTGGAGCTCAGATATTTTGTGGAAGCAATAGCTGGGCTGTTTCAGGTAAAAAAACCGTAACAGGAATGCCTTTGTTTGCAAACGATATGCACCTGGGATTTAATGCACCTGGGATATGGTACCAGATGCATCATATTATTGAGGGGAAAATGAATGTTACAGGAGTTGTTGTACCCGGTCAACCACTAATTGTTGCAGGACACAATGATAGTATCGCCTGGGGTATGACAAATATTTATGTTGATGACATTGATCTCTACCTTGAAAAAATTAACCCGGAGGATTCGAGTCAGTACATGTTTAATGGAGAATGGAAAGACATAGAAGTAAGGGAGGAGAAAATTAAAATAAAAGGGGGTGAGGAAGTTGAAAGAGAACTACGGTTTACTCATCGGGGACCTATAATGTCAGGGTTTAAAAATCTTTCTGATGTGATTTCTATGAGATGGATCGGTAATGATTACAGCAATGAGATGAGAGGGGTTTATCTTTTAAACAGGGCAAATAACTGGGAGGACTTCAAAAATGCGATCTCATCATTCAAATCAGTAAGTCAGAATTTTATTTATGCTGATGCAAATGGTAATATTGGATTGTATGCTGGAGGAGGGGTTCCTGTCAGAAAAGGAAATGGATATACAATAATGAGTGGTGAAACAGATGAATACGACTGGAAAGGGCTTGTTCCGTTTGAACAATTGCCTCACAGTTATAACCCTGAATCAGGCTTTGTTTCTTCTGCAAATAACAAAACAGTCGGGGATGATTATCCATATTACATAGGCATATATTTTGCGCTGGAATACAGGATCAAAAGGATAAGAGAGCTATTGAACCAAAAAGAAAAATTATCAATAGAGGATTTTATTAAGATACAGAATGATCAGAGTTCTGTACTTGTAAGGAAACTACAAAGTGATATTATTGATATAGTGAGTAAAGCAGAATTAAATGAATTGGAAAAAAAGGTGTTTGAGATATTCACTCAGTGGGATGGAGAAATGCTTGCAGAGGCAGCCGGACCAGCTGTTTTTGAAAGTTTTTATTTAATTCTGCCTAAGAATATACTAATGGATGAAATGGGAGAGGATCTTTATAATGAATATTATGGCAATTCATCTTTGCTGAAGAATTTTATTGAAAATTTGTGGAGCAACAAAGAGATGAAATGGTGTGATGATATTACGACAAAGGATGTTGAAGAAAGATTTGATGAAATGGTCGTTAAAAGTTTTAAAGATGCAATAGCAAAGCTTGCTGAGAAAATGGGCGATACACCTGAACAATGGTCATGGGGATCAATACACAAAATTACAATTGAGCATCCCCTTGGTGGTGTAAAACTACTGGCAAAAATTTTCAACTTGAACAAGGGGCCATATGAAGTAGGAGGAAGTTTTCATACAGTACGGCCTTTTTCATATCCGTTCAAGGATCCTTTTAAGGTTGATAATGGAGCATCTCAAAGGCATATATATTTAACGGACAATTGGGACAAGTCACTGAGCATTATTCCAACCGGAACAAGTGGAGTGCCTGCCAGTGATCATTATTGCGATCAGACAGACCTGTACGTTAATGAAAAATATCATTCGGACATGTTTAGTAAAAATATGATTATCAGGCATGCGAAATATATAATGAAATTTATTCCGGGTGAATAACAATGATAAAATGAATGAATGATTAAATAATTAAATTGTTACGTGTTACGGGTTAAGAGTTTTTAGCCGACTGTGGATTGCGGACTGCGGACAGGTTAAATTGTCATGAGATCCTTTTCTTTAACCTCAAGAAGTGTTTCTGCTTTTTTTGAATAATCATTTGTCAAATCCTGTATTTCATCTTCAGCACTTTTTTCCCTGTCTTCTGAAAGACCTTCATTCTGAAGCTTTCTTAAATCATCATTTGCACTTTTCCTTGCATTACGAATACTTACTTTTGCGTTTTCACCTTCTGCTTTTACCTGTTTAACAAGCTGATTACGTCTTTCTTCAGTAAGTGCAGGAATATTAATATGGATCACCTCCCCGTTATTACCAGGTGTAAGACCAATATTTGCTGCAAGAATTGCTTTTTCAATAGGAGCAAGCATATTTTTTTCCCAGGGTTGAATTACAATGGTTTTTAAATCGGGTGTATTTATGTTAGCAACCTGGCTAAGAGGGGTATTCACACCGTAATAATCAACAAATATTCCATTGAGAATACTTGGAGATGCTTTACCTGCACGGATTTTGCTCAATTCTTTCTCAAGATGAGAAATGGCATTTTCCATATTTTCTTTAGCTACTTCGAAGCAAAACTGGACTTCTTCTTCCATTGGAGCAAATTTTACTGATTATTGATATCGTACAAACAAATGTAAAAAATAAATTTTATTTATGAACGATTGTTCCTGTCTTAATACCCTCAATGACTTTCCTGAGATTTCCCTTCTTATTCATATCAAAGACAAGAATTGGGAGGTTGTTTTCACAACACATAGTAAAAGCAGTAATATCCATTATTTTAAGATTACGTCTGATAGCTTCCTTATATGTAATTTCATCAAATTTCTCAGCAGAAGAATCTTTTTCAGGATCAGCGGAGTATATTCCATCTACCCTTGTTCCTTTTAGTAGTATCTCCGCCTCCATTTCTAAAGCTCTTAACGCAGATGCAGTATCGGTAGTGAAATATGGATTTCCGGTTCCTCCAGTAAAAATCACCACCTTTTTGTTTTCAAAAGCATCCATAACTTTATCTTTATTAAATCTTTCACCGACAGACTCAATGTTAATGGAGGTAAAAATTATTGTTCTTTGACCTGCTTTCTCAAGGGCTGATTGAATTGCCAATCCATTTATTACTGTAGCAAGCATCCCCATCTGGTCTCCATTAACACGGTCTGTTCCCCTTTTTGTACCTGTAATACCCCTGAATATGTTTCCACCACCAATTACAATGCCGGTTTTCACACCCAAATCAGCAATTTCTTTAATCTGACAAACATATTCTTCAAGCTTATTTGGATTTATTCCGTAATCATCATTTCCCATTAGAGCTTCACCACTGAGTTTTAATAGTATTCGTTTATACTTAATCATATTCAAAGGATTTTGTAATTAAATTCCCAAAATAAATTAAAGTATAAATATAAAAAAAAGAGATTACTTATTGGAATAATGGAATAGAGGAATAATGGAAAGATGGAAGAATGGAAAAATGGAACATTTGAGCGAACTTGAGAGCGAAAACCTCATAGCCTGTCCCGAACTTGATTCGGGAAGCAGGTTGTGGGAAGGACTGTGGGAGCGAATAATGTTGAAAGTTTATAAAGGTCAACGCTTACTTTTAACTTTATTACTTTATAACTTTTAACTCTTTGGAATAGTGGAATAATGGAAGATTGGAAAGATTTAGTGCTTTGCTTTATTCCTACCGATTGCTGACTGCCGATCCCGAAAATTAGCATTCGCCAGCTGGCGAATTGCGTAAATTTTCGAGGATCCTCGGAAAAATATGAAATCGAAGATTTCTGTTTTTCCGGGACTGTAGACTGCCCGCCCGGATGACTCCGGTCGGACGGGCCGACTGTTTAGTTACTTATTGAGTATCTTTCAAAACCTGTAACGGTAAGTTCTTTATCAGTTTCCTGGAGATACTGTTTGATAGTTTTTTTGTTTTCTTTAACAAATGCCTGATTCATCAGAGTATTCTCTTTAAAGAATTTCCCAAGTTTGCCCATCGCAATTTTTTCAAGGAGTTGATCGGGTTTTCCTTCGGCACGTGCCTGCTCTCTTCCTATTTCTATTTCTTTGTCAATTACCTCCTTCGGCACGTTTTCTTTATCCACGGCAACCGGGTTCATTGCAGCAACCTGCATTGCTATGTCTTTAGAAACCTGAACCTCAACATCATTTTTATTAAATCCAACAATTGAAGCAAGTTTATTGCCTGGATGAATATATGAATATACTGTTGGCGCTTCAACCTTTGAGTAGTATGCAAGCTCAAGTTTTTCACCAATAATACCTATTTGAGCAATTACTTCTTCCTGGATAGTTGTATTACCAAGTTTAATCTGTTTTAATTCATCAAGAGAAACCGGTTGTTCCTTAATAGCTTGATCAAGAATTGATTGAGCGAGTTTAATAAAGTTGTTATTTTTCGCAACGAAATCTGTTTCACAGTTAAGTACTATAATTGCACCTCTTGAAGAATTATCAGAAACTTTTGCCAGAACAACGCCTTCACTTGCCTCCCTGTCAGCACGCTTATTTGCAATTGCCTTACCTTTTTTCCTGATAATATCAATAGCTTTATCATAATCACCATTAGCTTCCTCAAGGGCATTTTTACAGTCCATCATTCCGGCGCCGGTGCTCTTTCTTAATTTGCTAATTTCTGTGACTGGTATTTTACCCATTATAATATATTTTTATTGTTTGTAATTAGTTATTTATCATTTTTGCTATCTGTTTCGGCAGGTTCTTTCTTACTTTCACTATCAGTAGCATTCGCTTTTTCATCTTTTTCCGTTTTAGCTTTTGCTTCATTAATAACTGGATTTGGTGAATATTTTTCAGAAGCTTCAGGTTTTGATTTCTTTGCCCGGAGTTTCCTTGGACCGGCTTCTTGTTTTTCTTTTATTTCTACAGTTTTCTTTTTCTTATCGCTGGCTTCTTTTTCCTTTTCCATTTTGCGTTCATTCAACCCTTCTTCAATGGCTTTTGCCATGAGATCAATGATAAGTGAGATTGATTTCGAAGCATCATCATTAGCAGGTATCGGGAAATCGATATTTGACGGGTCCGAATTAGTGTCAACCATTGCGATTACAGGAATAGTCAACCGATTAGCCTCTCTGACAGCAATATATTCTTTAGAAACATCAACTACAAAAAGCACTGCAGGGAGACGTGTAAGATCTACTATACTACCAAGTTGTTTTTCAAGCTTGGCTCTCTGCCGCTTGATTTGCAACCTTTCTCTTTTCGACAGATTGTCATAGGTCCCGTCAGCTGTTTTTTTATCAATAGAAGACATTTTTTTAACAGCTTTACGGATAGTTGGGAAGTTGGTAAGCATACCACCCGGCCATCTTTCTGTAACATATGGCATTTGGATTTTATTGATCCTTTCAGCAACTATTTCCCTGGCTTGCTTTTTTGTTGCTACAAATAAAACTTTTCTGCCTGATTTGGCAATTTGTTTTAGTGCTGAAGCTGCTTCTTCAATTTTGACTACAGTCTTTTCAAGATCGATAATATGGATCCCATTACGTTCCATAAAAATATATGGAGACATATTGGGGTTCCATTTTCTTTTCAAGTGTCCGAAATGAACACCGGCATCTAGTAATTCTTTAAAATTGGTTCTGGGCATTTGTTGAATATTTAAGTTTACATTCTTAATTTATCAATTGTAAGGTAGTCCCTGGAAAACGAGAGTCCTGACAATTTAGATACTAAACTCAGTAGTAATAAGTTATCGTTTACTGAATTGAAATTTCTTTCTGGCGCCGGGTTGACCGGGTTTTTTCCTCTCAACATGGCGTGGATCTCTGGTGAGATAACCGTTGGAACGAAGAGATGATCTGTATTCAGGGTCGATTTTTACAAGAGCTCGGGCAATAGCAAGGCGTAGTGCTTCAGCCTGACCATTAACTCCTCCACCATTTAAATTGGCTTTAATATCATATTTGTTGGTTAATTCAACAAGTACTAGCGGTTCCATTATCCGGTTATGAAGTTGTATTGTAGGAAAGAACTTCTTGTAATCTTTATTGTTTACAGTAATATTTCCTTTTCCTTCTGTAATATATATCCTTGCAACAGCAGATTTCCGGCGACCAATAGTATTAATAACTTCCATATTGATTATTTAATAGAATTCAAATTGATTTTGTCAGGTTGTTGTGCTTCATGTGGATGATCCGGTCCTGTAAAAACATGCAGATTTCTATAAATAGCACTGCCAAGACGATTTTTCGGAAGCATTCCCTTTACAGCATGTTCAATTACTTGTATTGGTTTTTTGTTAAGAACATCCTCGATAGTACGAATTTTTTGTCCTCCCGGATAACCGGAGTGACTTATGTATTTTTTATTTGTTAATTTATTGCCTGTAAGCTTCACTTTTTCAGCATTTATAACTATAACATTATCACCACAATCAACATGAGGAGTGAAGTAAGGTTTATGTTTTCCGCGTAAAATAAATGCCACTTTCGAAGCCAGCCGACCCAAAATTTCATTTTCAGCATCAATCAGCATCCAATTTTTCTTAACAGTCTTCTTGTTGGCTGAAATGGTCTTGTAACTTTTAGTATCCACTTTGTACCTAAGTTTTTAATTAATACATCAATACAATTTAAGTATATGCTCAAATTGTGGTCTGCAAAAATACAATTATTTTTATTATTACAACAATAAAGACAATAAATTATCTTTGTTTTTGTTATTGATTATGCTTTTGGTTTTTTCTAAAAGTTAACAGCTTTATATTTGTATATTCAGAAATAAATTAACACCTGATGTTTAATCATCGGATCATTAATCATTTGAATATCTATTATCTGGGTTTGATCCTTATTGCTGTTTCATTGCCCCTTTCGAAATTTGCATTAAGTGTTTCGATATTTATCCTTTTGGGTAACTGGATACTTGAAGGAAAATTCAGGAGGAAAATAAATATATTGAAAAACAGGGGTAGTGTTTTAATAATTTCCTCAATTGTTTTTATTCATATTATCTGGCTTTTCAAAACAAGTGATATTCAAAGCGGGTTACATGACATTCAGATAAAATCATCCCTATTAGCTTTGCCATTAATAATTGGAACATCCAGGGGGTTGGAAAAAAAACAAATTGGTATAATTATGTTGTTTTTTATTGCGGCCGTTACAGTTGCATCATTGATCATTGCTTTTATTTTCTTTGGTTTTACCGGGGTTGCAGTGGATAATATAAAAGATGCATCAGTTTTTATTTCACACATTCGTTTTTCTTTGATGGTAAATGTTGCCATTTTT
>DAOVLD010000019.1 GCA_030631445.1 Bacteroidota bacterium | reverse complement strand
CTTATTACCAGACTATATGAAAAAGATGAAAGCTCTCGTAAAAACAAAACCCGGTAAAGGACTATGGATGGAAGAGGTTCCGGTGCCAGAACCGGGAATTAATGATGTGATGATAAAAATACGCAAAACAGCCATCTGCGGAACTGATCTTCATATTTATCTCTGGGATGACTGGGCTCAAAAAACCATAAAAACACCTATGATAATTGGTCATGAATATGTAGGAGTGATTCATAAAACCGGGTCAGGAGTAAGGAACATTTATGTTGGCGACCGTGTTACGGGCGAAGGTCATATTGCCTGTGGGCACTGCCGTAACTGCCGGCGTGGCAAGAAACATGTTTGTCAAAATTCTATTGGTGTCGGTGTTCACCGTGATGGTGCTTTTGCCGAGTATGTTGTTATTCCTGCAGAGAATATAATTCATGTTGATGAAAGGATCAGTGATGAAACAGCATCAATTATGGACCCGTTTGGTAACGCAGCTCATACCGCTCTTTCGTTCCCGGTTATTGGCGAAGATGTACTTATTACAGGGGCAGGTCTTATCGGAAGCATGGCTGTTGCTATTTGCCGTTTTGCAGGTGCCAGGTATATTGTTGTAAGCGACCTGAGTGATTCACGGCTTGAAATAGCAAAAAAAATGGGAGCAACCAAGATAATTAATCCGTCAAAAGGAGAAAAAATAAAAGATACCATGGATTCTCTGGGTATGGTGGGTTTTGATATCGGGCTTGAAATGTCAGGATCGCCAAAAGCATTTGAAGAAATGATCGATAACATGTATAACGGTTCGAAAATCGCCCTTTTAGGGATCCTTCCAAACGAAACAAAAGTAGATTGGGACAAGATCATATTTAAAGCTCTGCAGATTAAAGGCATTTATGGAAGGGAGATGTTTGAAACATGGTATAAAATGGAACAGATGTTAATCTCAGGATTGGATATTTCTCCGGTTATAACACATCGTTTTCCGGTTGATGATTATCAGAAAGGATTTGATGTTATGGAACTGGGAAACAGTGGTAAAGTAATTCTGGACTGGTAAAAGGAGAAGGCAAAAGGCAGAAGGCAAAAGGGAAGAATGAAGAGTTTAAAGCACTATTATTCTTACAACTTTAGGCACTTTAGTCACTTTTAACTTTAGGCACTATTATTTTTAAAACTTTAGTCATTTATCACATAAACTTAATTATAAAATGTACGGTAATTTTAAAGATCACCTGGAAAAGCAATTACAGGAAATCCGTAATGGAGGTTTCTATAAAGAAGAAAGGATAATCACCACTCCGCAAGGAGTTGTAATTGAAACCATTAAGGGGCTGAAGGTATTGAACTTCTGTGCTAATAATTACCTCGGACTTACATCACATCCCCGCGTGATAGAGGCAGCTAAAAGAGCTCTTGATACCCATGGTTTTGGAATGTCATCAGTTCGTTTTATCTGTGGTACTCAGGATATCCATAAGGAGCTTGAAGATAAACTATCACAATTTCTTGGTACTGAAGACACCATCCTCTATTCTTCTGCATTTGATGCTAACGGCGGTGTTTTTGAGCCATTGCTTGGATCTGATTCAGCAATTATTTCTGACGAGCTTAACCATGCATCCATAATTGATGGCGTCAGACTTTGCAAAGCCAACCGGTACCGGTACCGGAACAATAACATGGACGATCTTGAGGAACAACTCAAACAAGCTGATTGTGACCAGGCAAAATTTAAACTAATCGTTACAGATGGTGTATTTTCAATGGATGGGATCATTGCACAGGTTGATAAGATCTGCGATCTGGCTGAAAAACATAATGCGCTTGTTATGGTTGATGATTCACACGCTACCGGATTTGTTGGTAAAACCGGAAGGGGAAGCCATGAATATTGTAATGCCATTGACCGTGTTGACATTATTACCACAACTTTCGGAAAAGCACTCGGGGGCGCTTCCGGGGGATGTATTTCAGGGAAAAAAGAGATTATCGATTTGCTCAGACAAAGATCCAGACCTTATTTGTTTTCTAATACTTTATCCCCGGCTATTGCCGGAGCAACACTTGAGGTATTAAATATTATATCCGAAACCACCGATTTAAAAGATAAACTGGAAGCAAATACCAGGATGTTCAGAAAAGGACTGGAGGATGCAGGTTATACAATCGTCCCCGGTACTCATCCGATAGTGCCAATAATGCTCGGACATCTTCCAAATGACGCAAAAATATCTCAGGAACTGGCAGAAGAACTCTTAATTAATGGGATATATGTAATTGGTTTTTATTTCCCTGTTGTGCCAAAAGGAAAATCGAGAATAAGAGTTCAGATCAGTGCTGCTCATTCAAAAAAACATATTCAATTTGCAATAGAAACCTTTTCCAGGATCAGACAGGAGTGGATCAAGAAAGGAATATGCTAAGAAGAACATGTTTCATAACCTGTACAAAATCATATAATGAATTATTAGATATCTACAATTAACACTAAATTGCCGGCACTTTTTTTTACTAAATTTTATAAGCAAGTATGTCAAATATAGGCTCCTTAGAAAAGAGAATAAAAAATTTCGACTGGTCTATTTCAGAAAAAGAACTGGATTACAAAGATGGTGATACTATCAACATTGCATGGTATTGCTCCGACCGCATTTGTCAAATGGGAAAAGCTGATAAATTAGCTCTTATTTATGAAGGATTTGGCGGTGTTGAAAAAAAATATACTTTTAATGATATCCGTCTGGCCGGTAATACTATTGCCATATTTCTTCGCAATCTTGGGATCGTTCAGGAGAACAGGGTTTGTCTTTTTATGGACCGTATTCCCGAACTTTATCTTTCCTTTCTGGGAGTATTGAAAATCGGAGCCATTGTGCAGCCTTTGTTTTCAGCTTTTGGGGAGGAATCGCTTTATGTACGCCTGGAAAATGCACAAACCCGTGCAATTATCACACAAAGTAAACATCTGTCTAAGGTCAGAAAAATAATAGATAAGCTCCCATCTCTTGAGCATATAATTATTGTTGATCATAAAGAGAGTAAGCCACTGCAAAAAAATGAAGTGCCATTTAACCTTGAAGATGCTACTCCGATTGAGGATTTTGAGATTTTCCCAACTAAAGCCAACTCACCCTCAGTTTTGCACTATACATCAGGAACCACAGGCCAACCTAAAGGAGTAAGGCATGTTCATTATTCACTTATCTCACAATATCTGACAACCAAATGGATACTGGATTTACAGGATAATGACATCTATTGGTGCACTGCAGATCCCGGATGGGTTACAGGAACATCATATGGTATTATCGGTCCATGGAGTCTTGGCATTACTCAGTGTGTTCTGAATTCCGGGTTTTCTGCCGAAACATGGTACAAATTCATAGAAAAACAGAGGATTACTGTATGGTATTCTGCCCCAACTGCAATCCGGTCATTGATGAAAGCCGGTGATGAAATTGTTGGCAAATTTGATCTTTCATGCCTGAGGCATCTTGCCAGTGTTGGAGAACCACTAAATGCTGAAGCAGTTGTATGGTCAGAAAAAGTATTTAATAAACAATTCCTTGACACCTACTGGCAAACTGAAACAGGGTCAATCATGATCACTAATTTCCCGGGTATGAAAATTAAGCCCGGCTCAATGGGCAAAGCTTTCCCCGGAATTGAAGCTGCCCTTCTTGACCCCAAAACATTTGAACCTTTTGTTGAACATGGAAAAATTGGACTTATCGCTTTTAAGCCGGGGTGGCCGGCAATGATGACCACCTATTGGAATAACAATGAAAAATTTGAGGAGAAATTTAAGAATGGATGGTACCTCTCCGGAGACAGGTCCAGTATTGATAATGACGGCTATTTCTGGTTTACGGGCAGAGATGATGATGTGATCAATACCGGCGGGCATCTTGTTAGTCCGTTCGAAGTAGAATCAGCACTCCTGGAACATGAAGCTGTGAGTGAGTCAGCCGTTGTAGCAAAACCTGATGAAGTGAACATGGAAGTAGTAAAGGCATTCATCACCCTTAAACCCGGTTATGAACCAAGTGATGAACTTGAATTGAAAATAATGAACTTTATACGGAAAAAATTGTCACCTCTGGCTATGCCGCAAGATATTGAATACATGGATTCGCTTCCCAAAACCCGTAGTGGAAAAATTATGCGAAGGATCCTCCATGCAAAAGAATGGGGAGAAGAAACAGGAGATATCTCAACACTTGATAATGAGTAGTTGAGTAAGTTGAGTAAGTTGAGTAAGTAGAAGAAAAGGCAAAAGGCAAAAGGCAAAAGGCAAAAGGCAAAAGTGAAGAGAGAAGAGTTTAATAGCTCAAGGTTCAAAGTTGAAATATGGTTCTGGGTCCTGGGTGCTGGTTTCACGTCTCACGACTCACCATTCTTCAACTTTAGGCACTTTAGGCATTTTAGTCACTTTAGTCACTTCTTCACACTGAATAGTTACTAAATTTTATATTTTAAAATTAAAAAAAATGGAAGAAATGAAAGACATCATTCTGCAATATGTAATTGAAGAATATCTGGAAGATGATGATGAAGAAATAACATATGATACACCGTTAATATCGGGCGGATTTGTAGATTCATTTTCAATGGTTTCGTTAAAAGTATTTCTTGAAACCAGGTTTAAGATCAGTTTGCCTGATGATAAAGCAACCCCGGAAGCTTTTGATTCGGTTAATAATATTGTGAATCTTGTTAATGAATTCATTGAGTAAAAATCTACCCTCAAAGAAGGTGACTTTGAGTTGCACACATTGGGCACTTTATAATTAGTGATCAAGGAATGATGGAAAAATGGACATCATCACCATCAAAGAAGATGGGTTTCTAATTCAAAATTAAATCTTATTACTATGAGTTATAGCGACAAAATCAAGAAAACTTATCTGGAACAATTGGAGCAAATACGGAATGCCGGGATCTTTAAAGAAGAAAGGTTCATTCACTCAACCCAGGCAGCAGATATTAAAGTTGAATTCCCTACCGGTTCCTCATTGAAAACTGTAATAAACATGTGTGCTAACAATTATCTTGGCCTTTCGAGTCACCCGGAAGTTGTTAAAGCAGCTCATGATGGACTGGAGTCGAGGGGATATGGTATGTCTTCGGTCCGTTTCATTTGTGGCACGCAGGATATTCACAGGGAACTGGAAAATAAGGTCACTGAATTCCTGGGTACAGAGGATACTATTCTGTTCCCTTCGTGCATGGATGCCAATGCAGGAGTTTTTGAAGCAGTACTCTCCAATGAAGATATAATGATATCCGACAGGCTGGTTCATGCATCCATTATTGACGGTATAAGATTATGCAGTGCCCAACATGATACTTTCAAACATTCTAACATGCAGCATTTGGAAAGCAAATTGCAATTACATTCAGATAAACGTATTAAATTAGTTATTACCGATGGGGTTTATTCGATGGATGGAGATACTGCAAAACTGGATGAGATGGTTGAATTATGTGAAAAATATGATGCGCTCTTATTTGTAGATGATTCACACGCGAGTGGATTTATTGGCAAAACAGGACGTGGCACTCATGAGAAGTATGGTGTAATGGGAAAAATTGATATTATTACAACAACATTTGGTAAAGCGCTTGGAGGAGCTTCCGGAGGATGTGTTTCGGGGAGGAAGGAACTTGTTGAATTGTGCAGGCAAAAAGCTCGTCCTTATCTCTTTTCTAATACTATTGCACCGGTAGTTGTATCAGGTGTTTTGAAGGTACTTGATATTCTTTCTGAAAGTACAGAGCGCCGCGATAAACTGGAAAAAAATACAACTTATTGGAGAAAAGGGTTGACTGATGCCGGATTTGTTCTGAAGGAAGGTGATAGCCCGATTGTTCCGGTAATGCTTTTTAACGCCAAATTATCACAGGATATTTCAAAAGACCTGTATAATGAAGGTATATATGCAATAGGATTTTTCTTTCCTGTTGTACCAAACGGGCAAGCCAGGATCCGGACACAGATCTCTGCCGGTCATGAAATTCACCATTTGGATAAAGCCCTTGATGCTTTCATTAAAGTAGGGAAAAAATATGGAATTCTTGGACTCACAAAGCAGGAGATAATTCAAAAATACGGATTGTAGGTGTAAGTTAAACGTTATATGTTAAAAGTTATATGCTTGCCACGTGAAAAATGGTTTTATAAAACCCCGTCAGCGGTTACAAACCCTGACGGTGGTTTAATTACCCACATTTTGATGCACCACAATCCTGACAGATAAGGCACCCTTCCTGATAAGTAAGGTTTATTGATCCGCATTCGGAACATTTCCCTTTTGCTTTGGTCCCGTCAGGTATATAGCGTTTTAAAGTTCGTTCCACCCCGGCTTTCCAGGTATTGATATTTTCGCTGTCAAGCCGCAGGGATGAAACCAGGTTAACCACATTAGGAATTGGCATTCCGTGACGTAAAACACCTGAGATCAATTTGGCATAATTCCAGAATTCAGGGTGGAACATATGAGACAGACCACCCATAGTATTCATATATCCAAACTTATCTGTATATTGAAAATCATATCTCGTAAGTCCCTGATCATCTTTAATTTTAATAATTTTCCCCTTTGTTATAGATTTTGGGATCGGAAACATCTCTTCGTCAGCCGGACCGGTAAATATCTCATACGGATTACCATCTTTGAGGCCAACAAAAGCGACCCATTTTTCACTGTTATTATTGAACCGGATAACTTCCGCCTCAAGTGTTTTTGGCCTTTTTGGAACAATCCTCTCCTTCTGTTTAGAGTTTGAAAGTAGCACTCCCGTACGGGATCCGTCCCGGTAAACGGTAGTTCCTTTACATCCTGATTTCCAGGCCTCTTTATACAATTCACCCACAAGCTTCTTATCTGCTTCAGCAGGCAGGTTAATGGTAACGCTTATTGAATGGTCGACCCACTTCTGGATCCTTCCCTGCATCTTAACTTTGCTAACCCAGTTAACATCATTTGATGTTGCTTTATGATACGGTGACTTTTCAACGATTTTCCGGATCTTTTCCTCAGAATATTCCTTTACTTCCTTAGAATTATAACCATTAATCTCAAGCCAGTTAACAAATTTGTGATGGAAAACATAATACTCTTCCCAGGAATCCCCCACTTCATCAACAAAATTAACTTTAGCATCCTTATCATTAGGATTAACCTTTCTTCGCCGTTTGTACACGGGCAGAAAAACAGGCTCAATACCACTGGTTGTCTGGGTCATAAGACTGGTTGTACCTGTAGGTGCTATGGTAAGAAGGGAAATGTTTCTTCTTCCGTATTTCACCATATAATTATACAGACCTTCATCAGCTTCCTTCAGCCGTTGGATGAACGGATTGTTCTTCTCTCTTTCCGGGTCATAAATTTTGAAAGCGCCTCTTTCCTTGGCAAGATATGCTGATGAACGATAAGCTTCCATCGCCAGGGTTTTGTGTACTTCCTCAGAGAAATCGACTGCATTTTCACTTCCGTATTCAAGCCCCAGTGCTGCTATCATATCGCCTTCTGCAGTAATTCCAATGCCGGTTCTCCTGCCCTCCTGAGCTTTTTCCCTTATGTTTTGCCATAAGGTTCTCTCTATTAATTTTATATTTTTAGTCTCAGGATCTGAATCAATCTTTTCAATAATAGCATCAATTTTTTCAAGTTCCAGATCAATAATATCATCCATTATTCTCTGAGCCAGACCAACATGTTCTTTGAATAAATCAAAGTTGAACCTGGTATTTTCAGTAAAAGGATTATCTACATAGCTATATAGATTTATCGCCAGCAGCCGGCAACTGTCATAGGGGCAAAGGGGAATTTCCCCGCACGGATTTGTTGATACTGTTCTATAGCCAAGGTCGGCATAACAATCCGGAACCGATTCGCGGATGATAGTATCCCAGAAAAGGATTCCGGGTTCTGCCGATTTCCAGGCATTATTTACAATTTTTTCCCAAAGCTTACCGGCATCAATAACTTTTTTCACCCGGGGAGTATCAGAATCAACAGGGTATTGTTGTACGAAAGGTGAATTATTAATTACGGCATTCATAAATTCATCCGTAATTTTCACCGACACATTAGCCCCTGTTACCTTACCTGATTCAAGTTTTGCATCAATAAAATTCTCTGCGTCAGGATGTTTAATGCTAATGGTAAGCATAAGAGCACCCCTGCGTCCATCCTGCGCAACTTCGCGTGTTGAATTTGAATACCTTTCCATAAACAGAACAACACCTGTTGAGGTGAGTGCACTGTTAAGAACGGTGCTACCGGAAGGACGTATATGAGACAGGTCATGTCCAACTCCCCCTCGTCTTTTCATTAGCTGTACCTGTTCCTGGTCTATCTTCATGATGCCACCGTAGGAATCTGACTCTCCTTCATTCCCAATAACAAAACAATTTGAAAGAGAGGCAATTTGGTGGTTGTTTCCAATACCTGTCATCGGACCACCCTGGGGTACAATGTATTTAAAATCTTTCAGGACACTAAAAATCAATTCTTCACTCAGCGGATTGTTATATTTCTTTTCAATCCTGCTGATTTCTTTTGCCATACGATGGTGCATATCGTCCGGGGTCTTTTCAAACAAATTCCCAAACGAATCTTTCATGGCATATTTGTTCACCCAGACTCTGGCAGCCAGTTCATCTCCCTTGAAATATTCAAGAGATGCCTTAAATGCTTCATTATGGGAATACGTTTCCGGACCGGTTTTTTCCTTCAATGGTAATTCCTCCTGTCCGGCATTAATTTTCTTTTCCTCTTCCTTAAACGTGTTTTTTTGAGCAAGTAATTCTCCCATCGAAAATAAATTATTTACTAAGTGTTTGTTTATTTATAAATTATGAAAAGGCCCCTGCACCCAAAATAGTTCATGCAAGTTATAAATTGAATATTCTTTTTACAAGACACCTTCAATGGGTTTATTAACAAATCAAAATAGTTATTAACTTTTGTATATCTATCTGATAATGTGCCAATTATGATCCATGCCGTTTTCCGAATCCGTCTTAATGCCTGATGGTTCCTGTATTTAGAAGCTTTTTTTCTGTTATTAAATTAAGGGTTAACAATAGCATTTTCCCTCTTAGATAACCCTGATAAGAAAAAAAAGAGGCCACAAATTGGGGCCTCCCTTTTTATTTATGAAGATTCGTAAATTAGCCTGACAGCTTACCCTTGACCATCTTGCGGCACGGTACGACAAAGATGTAATACTTCCGCAATCGGCTACTATTTTTACGTGTACGTATTCTCCTCTTATCCAAACATCAACACAATCTATCATAAAATAAATAAAACTTTCCTCAACAAAATTGAATAAACCAATTAATAAATACGTATAAATATTAACTTACTATAAAATTTCAATATATTTGGATCGTAATTTTATAGAGTTGATCGAAAGACAACTACTTTAATACTACTTAATAATGTTAGGACTTGATCTTTTGACAAGTACCAGTTTGTAACATGAAATAAACTTTTTTTATTTAATAATAATTGATCAGTAATCAGCAAATCAATATCTATGATATTTTAGCTGGTTCTAATTATTCATAACCGGCAGTCTATATAATTCTCTTCATTAAATAGAGTCTTAAGTACTGTCAATTTGGGAGATTATGGTTTTGAAAACAGTGGAAAGTTTCTTGCAATACTCTGATGAAGGCAAAAAAATCACTATGGTAACGTGTTATGATTTTTGGTCAGCACAAATAATTAACAATAGTAATGTTGATGCTGTCTTAGTTGGAGATAGTACCGCTATGGTAATGCACGGGTATGATACTACAATAAATGCAGATATTGATATGATGGTTTCCCATACTGCCGCAGTAAGTAAAGGACTAAAACAAAAATTCTTAATAGCTGACATGCCTTTTTTATCCCATTTGAAGGGTCGTAACCAACTTGTCGAATCTGTGGATAAATTGTTCAAAGCAGGAGCACAAGCTGTAAAAATTGAAGGAACCGGGAACACTTTAAATGATATTGAATTTTTGGTTAAAAGTGGAATACCCGTAATGGGCCACCTGGGAATGACACCTCAATCTGTTCATCAATTCGGTGGGTTCAAATTGCAAGGCAATACTGAGAATCAAGCAAATCAAATTTTGGAAGAAGCAAAAAAGTTACAAGATGCCGGCTGTTTTTCAATCGTTTTAGAAATGATACCATCAAAGCTTTCCAAAAAAATTACACAAAACCTAAGTATCCCAACTATAGGAATTGGTGCCGGCAAATTTACTTCAGGACAAATTTTGGTACTACAAGATTTATTGGGAATGAATAAGGATTTTAATCCAAAATTCTTAAAGAAATATTTAAATGGATTTGAACTAATAAAAGAAGCGTTAAACAATTATGATAAAGATGTAAAGGAAATGAAATTTCCTTCAACAAAGGAGAGTTACTAATGAAAATTTTTTCTAATCTCGGTGAGATGAAGCATGAGTTATCACATTGCAAGGATAGAGAAATTGGATTTGTGCCAACTATGGGTGCTTTGCATAAAGGACATATTAGTCTAATCAAAAAATCAATAGCAGAAAATGATATAACCGTTGTAAGTATTTTTGTTAATGCAACCCAATTTAATGATCCGGAAGATTTGAAAAAGTATCCAAATAATTTGGACAATGACATTAGTATTCTGGAACCACTAAATGTTAATTATTTATTTGCTCCGGAACATAATTTATTATATAACGATAACTATTTGTATAGAATTATTGAAACTAACTTCAGTAAAGAGCTTTGTGGTGCACAACGGGAAGGACATTTTGCAGGAGTCTTAACTGTTGTTATGAAACTGTTAAATATTGTAAATCCTCTTAGAGCTTATTTTGGTGAAAAAGACTTTCAGCAATACAAGTTGATCAAAGGAATGGTAGAAGCTTTTCATATGAACGTTGAAATAATTCCCTCCCCAACAATAAGGGAAAGCGATGGTTTGGCATTAAGTTCCAGAAACCTTCTTCTATCAGGGGAAAATCGAAAAAAAGCTGCAAAATTTCCTGAACTACTGATGTCAGGACAATCAGATGAAGAAGTAAATTCACAACTTGAGGAAGAGGGATTTAAAGTAGATTATATTAAAACGTTAAATGGAAGACGATTTGGAGCAGTAATTCTAGGAAAAGTAAGGTTAATAGACAATGTTAAAAAATAAAATATTAGTAAAAATCACGGGGTCAATTGCCGCTTATAAAGTTGGATATTTAATTTCCAAACTTGTTCAAAATGGATTTGAAGTTAAAACAGTTGTAACTGAATCCGCCCTTAATTTTATAGGCAAAGCTACACTCGAAGGTTTGACAAATAATCATGTTTATTGCGATACATTTGAATCAAATAAATTGATGAGTCATATTAGCTTAACAAAATGGGCGGATTTGACTATTCTCGTTCCGGCAGATGCAAATACAATTAACAAGTTCTCCGCGGGTATTGCTGATAATTTGGTCACTTCCCTTTTCTTAGCTAATGACACCGAAAAACCATATTTAATTGCTCCGGCAATGAATGTGGCAATGTACAATCATCCTGCAACGCGGTCATCATTAGAAAAGCTAAAGAAGTGGGGCTGCATTGTTCTGCCAACCGAAGAAGGATACTTAGCTTGTGGAGATGAAGGAAAAGGAAAACTTCTTGAGCCGGATAAAATTTACGTGTATATAATAAGTAATTTAAACCAATCAAAAATTAAGAAAAGAATACTTATTACATTTGGCGGTACAAAAGAAAAGATTGATAATGTAAGATATCTAACCAACCTTTCTACCGGAACAACCGGATCTGAAATTGCAAGGTATTTTTATTTGAAAAGTTACGATGTTACACTTATCAAAACAAAAGAAGCTGCTACGCCTGAATTTGATTTAAAGACTATTGAGTATGATGATTATTCAAGTTTACAACAAAAGCTCAAAAAGGAATTAAATGAAAATGATTATCAGGCAGTAATTCATTTAGCTGCTATTAGTGATTACTCTCCTGATAATATTACTGTTGGTAATAATACATTCGGCTTGCCGTCAAATGATAAAATCAGTTCAGAAAATGATTCGATTACAATTACTTTTAAAAGAAATACTAAAATTATAGATCACATAAAATCATGGTCATTAAATAAAACAGTAAAACTTATAGGATTTAAATTTGCTAATTCATCTGACCGGGAAAAAAATGATAAAATTATTAACAAATTATTTTTGAGATCAAAAGCTGATTACATTGTCTTTAATACTTTTGAAAGCAGAATTAATGATAAGCAGACATACTATGAAGTAATTGACGAAAACAGCAACAGTATAAAGGCTTCAACTGCCTGGGAGTTAGCTAAAGTTTTAGAACAAATAATCAAGGAGGGATAAATGTTATTGTGTCTTGATGTAGGTAACACTCAAATATACGGTGGAATATATAAAAATGATGAATTAGTACTTCAATTCAGAAAGACTTCACAACTGAATTTATCATCAGATGAAGTTGGTATATTTCTAAAAAGTGTTATCAGAGAAAACAATTATGATATTAAAGATATAGATGCTATATCAATATGCAGTGTGGTTCCCGATAAAGATCACTCAATAAGAAACGGCTGCATAAAATATTTTAACATATCTCCTTTTTTCTTACAACCTGGTGTAAAAACCGGACTCAAAATTAAATATAACAATCCGCACGAAGTAGGAGCTGATAGAATAGCAAATGCAATAGCTGCTCTAAGTATATATCCCAATAATAATCTAATTGTTGTTGATTTTGGAACAGCAACTACCCTCTGTGTTATTTCAAAAAACAAAGAATACTTAGGGGGAATTATTCTTCCGGGTATAAGAATGTCTATGGAAGCACTTGGTAAACATACTGCTAAGCTTCCCCGTGTTGAGATAAAAGAAACCAGGAATGTATATGGGAAAACAACCGCAGAGAGTATTCAAGCAGGACTATACCATGGTCAAATTGCAATAGTTAAAGGGTTAACAAAAAAAATATCGGTCGAGACATTTCAGGGAGACAAACCTATTGTTATAGGTACCGGAGGATTTTCTTCATTGTTCAAGAATGAAAACTTATTCGATATTATATCACCAACCTTAGTATTTGAAGGATTAAAGGAAGTATACAAAATTAATGAGACCAAGATATGAAACGAACACTTTTGAAATCAAAAATTCATAGAGCTGTTGTAACAAATGCTAATCTAAATTACGAGGGATCTATATCAATTGATAAATCACTCTGTAAAAAAGCTGATCTGTTAGAATTTGAAAAAGTGGATGTATATAATATTACAAATGGAGAACGCTTTTCAACCTATTTGATATATGGTGCAGAAGGAGAGATTTGTTTGAATGGTGCTGCAGCAAGAAAAGTATATAAAGGCGATTTAGTTATAATAGCAAGTTTTGCTGAATATGATGAAATTGAGTCTTCTCAACACTGCCCTAAAATTATTGTGGTAGATTCAAAAAATAAAGCAAAGAAAAATCATAATGAAAAATAAAGATCTTATTACTGATTTTTTTATCATAGGCAGTGGTCTAACCGGACTTTTTGCAGCCGTATCATGCATCTAAGTTTGGGAAAGTAGTTGTTCTAACTAAAACAAATCCAGAAGAAAGTAATTCATGGCTTGCACAAGATAAAATTGCTACTAATGGGTCAGAGTTCTGAATATTAACATCTGTTGTCAATGATAAATAAACCCTGATATGAAGAAAAAAAAGGAAGCCGAAGCCTCCTTTCTAAGTAAATCATGTATCAAGAATTATTCTTCTGAAATAACTTCAAAATTCATAGAGCGATCTTCTACTACACCACCACCAACATAGTATTTGTAGTTAACCTTATAAACATCTCCTATTACGGCATCCTCTACACTCATCTTAAGAATAGTAATAAGCTTACCCTGAACAACCTCATCAGATGATTCAAAATTGTTATAGGTACCATTTCCTACGGCATCATAATCATCATCAGTAACCGTATACTCTTTGTTATGAGCAGCCGTAGTAAATTGATATGTGATAGGAGGTACAATTACCCAGTTGTCCCCGTTAAATTTAAATGGGGAAGTTGCGGCAATAGTAGATGCGTAAACTGCCCAGGTAATGCCATCGCTAAAATACTCTGCAGCATACACATAGGTATTTCCACTACTACTACTGTAATACTTATACATTATTACCTTAGAGTCACCTTCTGTGGCATAAGGGAATTTTAATTTAAGGAAAACCGGCAAATAGTCCCCATGAGGTACCGAAAAAGAGAAATTGTTGTAATTTCCTGGCTCTCCCATAGAATCATAATCGTCACTACTTAACTCATAAGTATCTACATCTACAATCTGCCATACTCCGTCAAGTTTATAAAACAAGCTATAGCGGGTATCTGTACCTCCTGCATAATATTCATAAATAATTTTCATGCTTGCCTCTTCTGTGGCATTGGGATAAGTTGTAGCCAACCAGTCGGGTAAGAAGTCACCAGGAAGTGTAGAAGATGAAAAGTTATTATATTTCCCGGGTTCACCTGAAGCGGTTCCCATAGCATCATAATCAGCATCAGTCAATTCATACTCGACGGGATCCTTAATGTATTTGGTTTTATCATTGGAACCACGATAGTAATCATAAGTTACACGCATCTGGTCCCCTTTGGATCCCAGGAATTTAATATCCAGGATAAGTCCCAGAAATTCTTCAGGAGTAGCACTAGCTGAAAAATTCATAAATTCTGCAATATCACTGTTTGTGGATAGTGCATAATCATCTTCAGTAAGAGTGTAAACCGGGACAACAGGAACTTTATTCACATTGGTGAGTTGTTCTGCCTTCTCAGCATCCTTTTG